>JAWWPV010000832.1:0-10706 GCA_033854775.1 Trebonia sp. | reverse complement strand
GCCACGACGCGATAGAGCTGCCGACCATCAAAGATCGCGAACGTTAGAGCCTGATCGGTTCTGATTGAATCAGAACCGGGCTCCAGATTCCTGTTTTGACGCGTTTTCTTGACGCGAACCGGCATCCACTTCGCTCGAAAACGCTATAGAATTTTCTCCCGCTCACGCCGGAACGATCACTTTGCCGATCGGCCACAGCGCGATGCCGGCGAGCTTCAAGTGCGCCCAGGCAAAGGGGATGCCGATAATCGTGACGGCGAGCACCACCGCCGTCACGAGATGCCCCAATGCAAGCCACCAGCCGGCCAGCACCAGCCAGATGATGTTGCCGATCAGGCCGAGCGGGCCGGTGCCGATATCGTGCTGACCGGTGACATGCTCGCGGTTGACGGCCTTCTGGCCGAACGGCAGCAACGTGTAGACCGCGATGTTGAACGCGGCCCTCGCCCAGGGCAGGCCGATGATCGTGATCGCCATGATGACGGCCGCGACCAGCCAGGCGAATGCCATCCATGCGCCACCGATGAGAATCCAGAGGATGTTCAGCAGAATCGAAACGGCGGGCATGCGATGACTTTTTGAAATGGGCCTCTGTCGCGATTATAGCCCATTGAACCAAATCTCCATAAGAATAATCTGTCGAAAGGGCCGGGAAGGCGTGATGGATATCACCGTGTCAAAACAATCACCTGGAGCCCGGTTCTGATTAAATCAGAACCGATCAGGCTCGCCGCTCAGCGGCGATAATGCTCGCCACGCGAAACCACCGGACGGGCTTCCTCGCGCGGGCGTGTCGACGAGGAGCGACGCGCCCCCCGCCTCGAGCAGGAGCTGGCGGCAGCGGCCACACGGCAGGAGGGCGTCGCCGTCGCCCGCGACGACCGCGACCGCCACGAGCGCCGGCCCGGGCGGTGCGGGCGGGCCCGATGGTCCTAGCGGCCCTGTCGGTTCCGGAGGCGAGGTGGCGTGCAAGGCCGAGACGAGCCCGCATTCGGCGCACAGCGTGAGGCCGAACGACGCGTTTTCCACGTTGCAGCTGGTCACGACCCGCCCGTCCGCGGTCAGCCCGGCGGCGCCGACCTGAAGCCGCGAGTACGGCGCGTACGCGCGCCGGGCCACGTCAGCGGCGGCGGCACGAAGCGCCCCCCAATCGATGATCACCTAAGAACCATGCGACAACTTCGCCTCACGGACAACCCATATTTCCAGTCGGAAAATCAGTGAATGCACTGGGCTGCCCTGCCGCGGCTGCCCTGCCGCCTTGTACGAATATACGAATCTGACTTGTACGAAGACCCACAATCCGGCTAGGCGAATCCGCTCAGGCCTGGCCGGACGATCGCAATTCAGCAACGACGTGGCGGCAGGGCCGGAGAATGTCTTCCCAGCGGCCCCAACCGGGACTTAATCTTCCGGCAACCAGGTTGGGGGCAGGCCCTTCACGCCTGGGCACCAGCACAACCTGGTCCAGGGGAGGAAACGGTGAAAAACACCGCGTTGATAACGACCGCTGCGGCGGCCGCGGCCAGCCTACTGATCGCCGCGTGCGGCACCAGTTCGTCAAGCGCGCCTTCGTCGACTAGCTCGGCGTCATCGTCCGCGCCGGCGGCGTCATCAGCCGCCGCGACGGGCACGGGTGGCGCCGCGGCGGCGTCAGGCAAGTTCCTCGGCTGCATGGTCACCGACACCGGCGGCATCAACGACAAGTCGTTCAACCAGTCGGCGTGGCAGGGCATGCAGCAGGCCGCGGCCGCGAACCCCAACGTCACGGTGAAGTACCTGCAGTCCACCACGCAGAGCGACTACGTGCCGAACATCAACACGTTCCTCGGTGAGAAGTGCGGGATCGTCGTCACCGTCGGCTTCCTGATGGCCGCCGCGACGGAGAGCGCGGCCAAGGCGCACCCGGCCCAGCCCTTCGCGATCGTCGACTGCTCGTACGCCTCGGCCTGCCTGACCGGCGCCAAGGAGAGCAACATCGACCAGTTGACGTTCAACACCGTGCAGGACGGCTTCCTCGGCGGCTACCTGGCCGCGGGCACGACCAAGACCGGCAAGGTCGCCACGTTCGGCGGCCAGGACTTCGGCACCGTGACGATCTACATGGACGGCTACTGGGACGGCGTGCAGTACTACAACCAGCAGCACCACACCAACGTCCAGGTGCTCGGCTGGAATGAGCAGACCCAGAAGGGCGAGTTCACCGGTGACTTCACCAACCAGACGAAGGGCCAGACGGTCACCCAGACGTTTGTCAGCGAGGGCGCGGACGTCATCTTCCCGGTCGCGGGCAACGTCGGCCTGGGCGCGGCCAAGGCAGTGCAAAACGCGAACAACGCCGGCGGTCACGTCAGCATGCTCTGGGTGGACACCGACGGCTGCGTCAGCGCCGCGCAGTACTGCAAGTACTTCGTCAGCAGCGTGACCAAGGGCATCCAGTCCGCGGTGAAGACCGCGGTGCTCGGGGCGGCGGGCGGCTCGTTCAAGGGCGGCACCTACATCGGCACGCTGGCCAACGGCGGCGCCGTGCTCTCGCCGTTCCACGACTACGCAAGCAAGGTGCCCGCGGCGCTGCAGGCCGAGCTGAAGACGATCGAGACCGGGATCGAGAACGGGACCATCCAGACGCCGACCAAGAGCCCGGTCTAAGCGCGGTCGAACGTACGTGGAACTTGAGCTCAGGGACATCACCAAGAGGTACGGCCTGCTCGCGGCAAACGACGGGATCAGCCTGTCGGTGGCCCCTGGCCAGGTCCACGCCCTGCTCGGCGAGAACGGGGCGGGGAAGACCACGCTGATGAACGTCCTGTACGGGCTGACCCAGCCCGACGAGGGCGAGATCCTGATAGACGGCAAGCCGGCGAAGTTCGGCTCGCCGCGCGACGCGATCGCGGCCGGCATCGGCATGGTGCACCAGCACTTCATGCTGGTGCCGGTCTTCACGGTCGCGGACAACGTCACGCTCGGCATCGAGGAGGCCGGCCCGGCCGGCCTCCTCGACCGGCGCAAGACACGCCGCGACGTGGCGGACCTCTCCCATCGCTACGGCCTGGACGTGGACCCGGGCGCCCTGGTCGAGGACCTGCCGGTCGGCATCCAGCAGCGGGTCGAGATCGTCAAGGCGCTGATCCGGCAGGCCAACGTGCTGATCCTCGACGAGCCGACGGCAGTGCTCACCCCGGCGGAGACCGAGGAGCTGTTCCGCATCATCCGCCGGCTGAAGGACGGCGGCACGTCGGTCATCTTCATCTCGCACAAGCTCAAGGAAGTCCAGGCGATCGCGGACACCATCACGGTGCTACGCCGCGGCCAGGTCGTCGGCCAGCGCACGCCGCCGGTCACCGAGGACGACCTGGCGGCCCTGATGGTCGGCAGGAACGTGCAGCTTCGGGTCAGCAAGCAGCCGGCCCGACCCGGCGAGGTGGTACTCGACGTCGCCGACCTGACGGTGGCCGACCCGCGCGGCTTCCCGGTGAACGGCCTGTCGTTCCAGGTCCGGGCCGGGGAGATCCTGGGCGTCGCGGGCGTGCAGGGCAACGGGCAGACAGAGCTGTGCGAGGCGCTCATGGGACTGCGGCCAGCGGCGGGCGGCTCGGTCACGGTGAACGGCCGCGACCTCACCCGCGCCTCCCCCCGGACCAGGCTGCGGGCCGGCGTCGCCTACGTGCCCGAGGACCGCAGAGAAGACGGCCTCGTCAGTCCGTTCTCCGTGGCGGAGAACCTCATCCTCGACATGTACGACCGGCCGCCCTACTCCTCCGGCGTCAACCTGAACCTTCCCGCGATCCGCGCGAACGCGGCCGCGCGGATCGCCGAGTTCGACATCCGTACCGGCTCGCCCGCCACCCAGGCAGGCACGCTGTCCGGCGGCAACCAGCAGAAGGTCATCCTGGCCAGGGAGGTGGGGCGAGAGCACAAGGTACTCATCGCCAGCCAGCCCACCCGGGGCCTCGACGTCGGCTCCATCGAGTTCGTGCACCGCCGGATCATCGAGCAGCGTGACCACGGCGTCGCGGTGGTCATCGTCTCCTCCGAGCTTGACGAGATCTACGCGCTGTCCGACCGGATCGCGGTCATGTACGAGGGCAAGATCACCGGCTTCCGCCAGCCCGACGTGCCCGCCGCCGAGCTCGGCCGGCTGATGGCCGGGGGCGCGGACAGCACGGGGGTGCCGGGCGCCATCGCTGACGCGCAGGGCGTTACCCGGGCGGACGACGGCGCCGAGCCCGCCTCGCAGGAGGAAGCGTGACAACCCCACCGCCCGCGCCCCACTCACCGGAGACTGGGCCGTCCGCGACGCCGCCCGCAGGGGGAACGGAGCCGCCGGCGAGCGGCGACCGCTCTTTCGGCGAGCACCTCCGCGACGCCGTCCAGGACAGCACCGTCACGGTCACGGTGCTCGCGCTGCTCGCCGCCGCCGTGATCGGCGGCCTGCTGACCGCGTTCACCAACGACGCCGTGCTGCACGCGTGGAGTGATTTCTTCTCCGCGCCGGGCAATGCGATCGCGAAGGCCTGGGCCGCCGCGGCCGGGACTTACGTCGCGCTGTTCGAGGGATCGGTGTTCAACCCGCACACGGTCGCGGCGTTGTTCCAGCAGTCCTCGCTGTCCACCGCCGTTCACGACGGCTTCCTGTCCGCCGTGTTCAACCCGCTGTCCGAGACCGCGGTTCAGGCGACGCCGCTGATCCTGGCCGGCCTCGCCGTGGCGCTGCCATACCAGGCCGGCATGTTCAACATCGGCGGGCAGAGCCAGTTCATCGGCGGCGCCATCATGAGCGCGTGGCTCGGCTACGCCGTCAACCTCCCGTTCTTCGTCCACGTGGTCGTCTGCGTGATCGGCGGGTTCGTGGGCGGCGCGGCGCTTGGCTGGCTCGCCGGCGAGATCAAGGCGCGCACCGGGGCGCACGAGGTGATCGTCACGATCATGCTCAACTACGTCATGCAGTACTTCCTTGCCTACCTGCTCTCCTCGCAGTCGCTGCTGCAGGCTCCCGGGTCGTCGAACGCGATCACCTCGGCGATCGCGTCCGACGCGCACCTGCCGCTGATCGCCGGCACCCACCTGCGCATCAACGTCGGCTTCCTGATCGCGCTCGCCTGCGCGTTCGCGGTGTGGTGGCTGCTCAACCGGACCACCACCGGGTTCGAGTTCCGCAGCGTCGGCGCCAACGCGAGCGCGTCGCGCGTCGCCGGGATGAACGTAGAACGGAACTGGGCACTGGTGATGGGAATCGGCGGCGGGCTCGCCGGGCTCGCCGCGTCCACGGTCATCCTTGGCACCGACTTCACCCTCAACCCGCAGAGCTACGGCACCTACGGGATCGACGCGATCACCGTGGCGCTGCTCGGCCTGGGCAGGCCGGGCGGCGTGGTGGCCGCGGGCCTGCTGTTCGGCGCGCTGCACGCGGGATCGCCGGGAATGCAGACCGCCACCGGCACTCCGGTGCAGATCGTGCAGGTAATCCAGGCGCTGATCGTGCTGTTCGTGGCGGCGCCGCCGCTGGTGCGGGCCACGTTCCGGCTGCGTGCCGCCCGGGCGCGCGGGGTCAGCACGAGCGTGTCGAAGGGGTGGAACGCATGACCTCCGCTGCCTCAGCCGACCGGCTGCCCGTGCTGCTGTCTCCTGGCCCCGCCGACGGCGCCGGCGCGTCCTGGGGCGGGCGGTTCGCGGCACCGGTCACCTACCTGGTGTTCGGGCTCATCGACATCCTGGTGTTCGGGGTGCACGCCCACGGCTCCGTGTCGTTCTCCTTTACGCCGGAGTTCGCCAAGGTCACCGTGCCGAACCTGACGCTCCCCGCCGCGGTTACCTGCTATGTGTGCGGCGCGGTCACGCTGGCACTCGCGGCCGCGCGGCTGCTCGCGGTGCCCGGCGTCGTTCGGCTCGGCCGCGTGCCGCGGCGGGTGATCATCGGCCTGGTGCTCTTCCTGTTCGTCATCGCGCTGCTCGCCTGGGCCTCCGGCGGGCAGTCGATCCCGTTCAACGTGGTGAACCTGCTCTCCGGCACGCTCGAGGGCTCCATCCCGATCATGCTCGGCGCGCTCACCGCCGTGATCTGCTCCACCTCCGGCGTGATCAACATCGCCATCGAGGGCCAGCTCCTGCTCGGCGCGTTCTGCGCGGCGATCGCGACGACCGTCACGGGGTCGCTGTGGCTGGGGCTGATCTGCGGGGCCCTGGCCGGGTCGCTGGTGGCGGCGGTGCTCGCCGCGTTCGCGATCGCCTACCGGGTGGACCAGATCGTCCTCGGCGTGGTGCTGAACACCCTGGTGCTCGGCCTCACCGGCTACCTGTACAACGCGATCATGGTGCCGTACGGCGACACGCTCAACAACCCGGCGACCTTCAACCTGCTGAAGATCCCGCTGCTCGGCGACATCCCGATCATCGGCCCTGTCTTCTTCGACGCGTCGGTCTTCCTTTACATCGCGTACGGGCTGCTGTTCGTCATCCAGTTCGGGCTGTCAAGGACCCGGTGGGGACTGCGTACCAGGGCGGTCGGCGAGCACCCGGTGGCGGCCGACACAGTGGGCATCCGGGTGCGGGCGACGCGGTACAGGAACGTCATCATCTCCGGGCTCATCGCCGGGATCGGCGGAGCGTACTTCACGATCGGCTCGGTCGGCTCGTTCGGGCCCGACATGTCATCCGGCGAAGGCTACATCGCGCTCGCGGCGATGATCTTCGGGCGCTACACGCCATTCGGGGCCATCGGGGCCGCCCTGCTGTTCGGCTTCACCACCCAGCTCCAGTCGATCCTGTCCAGCATCAACGTGCCGATCCAGTCGAACCTGCTGCTGCTCACCCCGTACGTGGTGACGATCATCGTGGTGGCCGGCCTCGTCGGCAAGGTCCGCGGCCCGCGCGCAGAAGGCGTCCCGTACGTCAAGTCATAACGTCCTCCCGAACCATTTTGTCGCAGCCGTTCCCAGGGAAGAACCCTGATGGAGCAGGGAATGGCGTTACCGAAGTAAGCCGCAATCGTTCTGGAAAACCTAGATTTTCAACGCGAAAGGCGACAGATGACGATCGTGCGAGCTGCCCTCGTGCAAGCCGTCTGGACCGGCGACAAGGAGAGCATGATCGCTCACCATGAGGAGCAGGCCCGGCTGGCCGCCGCCGAGGGCGCCAGGGTGATCTGCTTCCAGGAGCTTTTCTACGGCCCGTACTTCTGCCAGGTGCAGGACGCGAGGTTCTACGAGTACGCCGAGGCGGTCCCCGGCCCGGTCACCGAGCGCTTCGCGAAGCTCGCCGCCGAGCTCGGCCTGGTCATGGTGCTGCCGGTGTACGAGGTTGAGCAGCCGGGCTTCCTCTACAACACGGCCGCGGTGATCGACGCCGACGGGACGTACCTCGGCAAGTACCGCAAGCACCACCTTCCCCACCTTCCCGGCTTCTGGGAGAAGTTCTACTTCAGGCCGGGCAACGGCGGCTACCCGGTGTTCGAGACTGCCGTCGGCCGGATCGGCGTCTACATCTGCTACGACCGGCACTTCCCCGAAGGTTGGCGGGCGCTCGGCCTGAACGGCGCCCAGATCGTCTTCAACCCGAGCGCGACGAGCGCGGGCCTGTCGGATCACCTGTGGAAGCTGGAGCAGCCGGCCGCGGCGGTCGCCAACGAGTACTACATCGGCGCGATCAACCGGGTCGGGATCGAGGAGTACGGCGACGACGACTTCTACGGCACCTCGTACTTCGTCGGCCCGGAAGGGCGGCTGGTCGGCGAGGCGGGCGCCACTGACGCCGGCGAGCTCATCGTCAGGGACCTGGACCTGGACCTCATCGACACCGTGCGCAACAAGTGGGCGTTCTACCGCGACCGCAGGCCGGACGCGTACGCCGACCTGACCCGCCCGTGAGCGCCAGGCACCGTTACCAACCCGGAGAGGAGCAGTCATGCGCACGCTGATCCGCGGCGGGGCCGTCGTCAACCCGACCGGGCCCCAGCCGGCCGATGTGCTGATCGACGGTGAGACGATCGCGGGGGTGCTGTCCCCGGGTATCGCGGGGGAGCTGACCGCCGACGAGGTCATCGACGCGGCCGGCTGCTACGTGATCCCTGGCGGCGTCGACGCCCACACGCACATGCAGATGCCGTTCGGCGGCACCACCGCGAGCGACACGTTCGAGACGGGCACCGCCGCCGCGGCCTGGGGCGGCACGACCACGATCATCGACTTCGCCATTCAGACCCCCGGCGAGGCGGTGCCCGAGTGCCTTGAGCGCTGGCACCAGAAGGCCGCGGGCGTCTGCGCCATCGACTACGGGTTCCACATGATCCTTGGCGGGGTCGACGACGAGTCGCTCAAGGCAATGGACCACCTGGTCGACCACGAAGGGGTCAGCAGCTTCAAGCTGTTCATGGCCTACCCCGGCGTCTATTACAGCGACGACGGGCAGATCCTGCGGGCCATGCAGCAGGCCGCGGGCAACGGCGCGGTCATCATGATGCACGCGGAGAACGGGATAGCGATCGACGTGCTGGCGGCGCAGGCGGTCGCCAGGGGCGAGACCGCGCCGCTCTACCACGGGCTCACCCGGCCCCCCGCCCTGGAGGCGGAGGCAACGCACCGGGCCATCGCGCTGGCCGAGGTCGCGGGCGGCACCCCGCTCTACATCGTGCACATGTCGGCCTCCGAGGCCCTGGCCGAGGTTAGCGCGGCGCGGTCCCGTGGTGCGAACGTCTTCGCGGAGACCTGCCCCCAGTACCTGTACCTGACGCTCGAGGACCAGCTCGGCGCGCCGGGCTTCGAGGGCGCCAAGTGGGTCTGCTCGACGCCGCTGCGCAGCAAGTACCAGCCGCACGCTCGCGACCTGTGGCGCGGGCTGCGCACCGACGACCTGGCGGTCGTCTCCACCGACCACTGCCCGTTCTGCATGAAGGACCAGAAGGAACTCGGGCGCGGTGACTTCCGTAAGATCCCGAATGGCATCGGCGGCGTCGAGCACCGCATGCAGCTCATCTACCAGGGGGTGGCCGACAGTCAGCTGTCACTCGCCCGCTGGGTCGAGACCTGCGCCACCACGCCGGCCCGGATGTTCGGGCTCTATCCGCGCAAGGGCGTCATCGCGCCCGGCTCGGACGCTGACATCGTCGTCTTCGACCCGGCGGCCCGCACCCGGATCAGCGTGGATACCCACCACATGAACCTGGACTACTCGGGGTACGAGGGGCTCGAGGTGGCCGGGAGCGTGCGGACCGTGCTGTCGCGCGGCACGCGGGTGATCGACGCCGGGCGGTTCCTCGGGCGGGCGGGCCACGGCCAGTACCTGCCGCGCGGCCTGTCCTCGTACCTGCGCTGACCCGTTGGCCTACTAGCCCGGCATAGGAGTTGTCAGCGGTGGATTTCGGTGTCGTACTGCAAACCACCCCACCAGCCGCGAGGGTGGTGGAGTACGCGCGGCAGGCGGAGCTCAACGGCTTCGGCTACGCGTGGACCTTCGACTCGCACCTGCTATGGCAGGAGCCCTACGTCATCTACAGCCAGATCCTGGCGCAGACCCGCAAGATAATGGTCGGCCCGATGGTGACCAACCCGGCCACCAGGGACTGGACCGTGACCGCATCCACGTTCGCGACGCTGAACGAGATGTTCGGTAACCGGACCATCTGCGGCATCGGGCGAGGCGACTCCGCGGTGCGCACCCTGTCGGGCAAGCCGACCTCGCTCGGCACGCTGCGGGAGGCCATCCACGTCATCAGGGAACTGGCCAACGGGCGCGCGGTCAGCCACCGGGACGCCACCATCCGCATCCCGTGGGCCTCCGCGAGCAAGCTGGACGTGTGGGTCGCCGCGTACGGCCCCAAGGCGCTGGCCCTGGCCGGCGAGGTCGGCGACGGGTTCATCCTCCAGCTCGCCGACCCCGACATCATGCGGTGGACGGTTTCCTCGGTGCGGGCGGCGGCGGCTGCCGCAGGACGCGATCCCGGCGAGGTCAAGATCTGCGTCGCCGCCCCGGCCTATGTCGGGGAAGACCTCGCCCACATGCGCGAGCAGTGCCGCTGGTTCGGCGGCATGGTGGGCAATCATGTCGCCGACATCGTCGCGAGGTACGGGACCGGCGGGCAGGTGCCAAAGGCGCTGACGGATTACATCGCCGCGCGGCAGGGCTACGACTACAACGAGCACGGGCAGGCGGGCAACGCGCACGCCGCATTCGTGCCCGACGACATCGTCGACCGCTTCTGTATCCTCGGGCCCGTCGAGGAACACGTCAAGCGGCTCACCGAGCTGCGTGAGCTCGGGGCCGACCAGTTCGCCGTGTACCTGCAGCATGACGGCATGGACCAGACCCTGGCGGCCTACGGGCGGAGCGTCATCCCGGCGCTCAACCCGGCGGGGCCGGCGGTATGGTGACCAGCCGTCGCCCGTAAGTCCACAGAGATTGGCCACTTGATTGCCCGGCGCTCGCGATCCCCACCGCCCCGGTGTCCTCGTTACCGTCGGTGACCTCGTGGAGGACGTGATCGTATGGTCCGCCGCGCCGGCCAGGTACGCGACGGACAACCCCTCGGTCATCCACCGCACGCGGGGCGGCAGCGCGGCGAACGTGGCGGCGTTCGCGAGCGCCCTGGTGCCGTCCCGCTTCATCGGCTGCGTCGGGGCCGACCCGGTCGCGGAGATGCTGAGCGCCGAGCTCGCGGGTCATGGAGTCGACGTGCGGGTGCAGCGGCGCGGGCGGACAGGGACGATCGTCGTGCT
>JAWWPV010000831.1:0-3585 GCA_033854775.1 Trebonia sp. | reverse complement strand
AACGGGCCGGTCATAGCCGGCCCGTTGCCCCAACCAGCCGCTTAGCTCGCCGAATCCGTTAGCGCAATCGAGCCGTCGCGGCGCTGGCCGAGGCGCCCGGCTGAGAGACTGGGCCCGTGGACGAGGGACGCGAGCCGCTTGAGCGCGCCTACCGGGACGAGGCGACCCGGATCAGGGCCGCCCTCGCCGCGCGCACCGGTGACGTGGGCCTCGCCGAGGACGCGGTGCAAGACGCGTTCATCGAGGCGATCGAGCACTGGCACTGCGACGGCGTGCCCGCCAACCCGGCCGGCTGGCTGGCCACCACGGCCCGCCGCAAGGCCCTCGACCGGCTCCGCCGCGACCGGGTCGGCGCCGACAAGTTCGCGCTGCTCGCCGCGACCGAGGCGTGGGCCTGCCCGGACACCGGCACTTACTCCAGCACTGGCGCCGACGCGGAGGCCGCTAAAGACGGCGGGGGAGCGGACCGGCAGGCCGACGACGAACTGCTCAGCCTGGCGTTCGCCTGCTGCCACCCGGCACTGACCACCGAGGCGCAGGTCGCGCTCACCCTGCGCGCCGTCTGCGGCCTGACGACCGGCCAGATCGCCGCCGCGTTCCTGGTCAGCGAGCCGACGATGGCCCAGCGCCTGCTCCGCGCGCGCAAGACGCTCAGCGGCCTGAAGGCGCCGGTCACGATCCCCGATCCCGACGACCTGGCGGAACGTCTCGCCCAGGTGCTCTCGGTCGTCTACCTCTTCTTCAACGAGGGCTACCTGGCAAGCTCTGGCCGCGAGCCCGCCCGCCGCGACCTGGCCGGCCAGGCGATCGCGCTGACCAGGACACTGCACCGGCTGATGCCCCGCGAGCCGGAGGTCCTCGGCCTGCTGGCGCTGCTGCTGCTGCACGAGTCACGGGCCAAGGCGCGCTTCGACGGCTGGGGCCGCCTCATCCGCCTCAAGGACCAGGACCGCGCCAAGTGGGACAGGCGCCTGGCCGACGAGGCCGCCGCCCACCTCGACCGGGCCATCGCGCTGCGCCGGGCGGGCCCGTACCAGGTCCAGGCGGCGATCGCCGCGCTGCACGCCGAGGCGCCGTCGTACGAGGAGACCGACTGGCGGCAGATCCGCCTCCTCTACAGCCGGCTACAGCAGCTGGCCCCGTCCCCGGTGGTGCTGTTGAACCGGGCGGTCGCCACCCGGTACGCGATGGGCGCGGAACAGGCCCTGGCCGAGATCGAGCCCCTGTCCGCCGATCTCGACGGCTACCACCTGTTCCACGCGCTCCGCGCGGCGCTGCTCGCCGCCCTCGGCCGCGACGCGGAGGCGGATCAGGTCCGCGAGCGTGCCCTGGAACTTGCCGCCAACCCGGCCGAACGCGACCTGCTCACCCGCGGCCTCAGCCTCTGAACCCGCTCCCTCGCCGGCGCCCGCCCCAAGGATCCCTAATCGGTAAATGTCGGGCGCTCCGCGCCGCGACATTTACCGATTTTTCAGGACATGGACCGTCGAGGTCAGCCCATCTCGAGGGCCGGCCGGACCTCCATGGTGATCCAGCCCCGGTCGACGCCCGGCCAGGTCTTCGCGACCTCGACGGCCTCGTCGATCGAGTCGGCCTCGATGACCGAGTACCCGCCGAGCACCTCCTTGGTCTCGATGAACGGCCCGTCGGTGACCGAGCCGGCCCGCACGGTCTTCGCCGAATCCGCCCCCTGGAGCTGGTGCCCGCCGTCGAGCCTGCCGGTCGCGCCCCACTTCTCGTACCAGGCGCCGACCTCGGCGTACCAGGCGCCGTACTCGGCACTGTCCGGCTTCGGCTCGTTCGGCGTGTCCATGATCAGCAGCACGTACTTCACGCGAGTCTCCTTCTCGTCGCGGGCGCCCGCTTAGCGGCCCCCTACATCCCTCCCACGAATGCCGCCCCCGCCAATCCGACACCCCATGAAAGCTACGAGCGACTTTTTTTCAGTCCGGCTCGCCGCCCAGGAAATCCCGCGCCCCCCGAGCGTCGCGGCGGCGGCCGTTACCTTGAACGCCGCCTAGCCGCGTGAGCTGAGCACGCGGTTGCCGGTGCGCCAGACCAGCCGGAGCCCCGACCAGTCCTCGTCAACGGCCGCGACCTTCACGTCCACGAGGCCGAGCTCCAGGGCGCAGGACCGGACGACGCCGTCCGTGATGTCGCTGACGTGCCCGGCGGCCCGCCGTGGCCACAGTGCCCACACCGCGCCGGCCGGGAAGATACGCCGGGCCAGCGTCGGCAGCCGGTCGGTGATCTCGTCGGCAGCCCGGAAGAACGCGACGATCACGTCCGCGGGATCGTCCGCGCCGGGCGCGAGCAGCCCGGCCGGCGGGTCGGCCAGTTCCCAGCCGTCCGGCGGCGCATCCAGGGCCACCCGCGTCCCCGCCTTGAGCCCCAGCTTCCGCGCTTGCGGCGTCCCTGTCATCGACGTCCCACGTTTCCCGACTCGTTGGCACCCGGTGAACGCTTTTACCTTCGACCCGCTTCGGGAGGCCTAGGGAACGGGTGCGTCGTGATGTGACAGCGCGAACGAGCGCTCAGCCTCGGTGAGGTCGGCGGTCTTGACCGGGCGCACCAGGTCGACGTGCCGGCCCACCGGGCACCACTGGATGCGCCAGAACCCGAGCCGCAGTGACTTAACCGAGGCACCGGGAATCCACACCGTCGAGAACAGGTGCCCCCGGCGGCACCGCACGATGGCATTCTTGCCGAACGAGTAGCCCTCCCGGGTGGCGATGATCGTCCCCGCGACGTAGGCGGCGACGACTGCCGCGAAGATCGCGAGCCGCCGCTTGCCCTTAGCCGATGTCATGCGGCCAACGCTACTCCTCGGGCTTGCGGGCGACATGGAGCACCGCGCCCCAGTGCCGCCGCACCAGCCCGCCGGGCCGGAGCGCGAGCCGGGACCGGATCTCTCCGTAAAGCCGGTCCCGCTGCCAGGGTTCCATCGCGATGTGGCCGGAGAACGTCTCAAGCAACCGGATGTAGTCCGGCGCCGAGTAGCGGATCTCCCACTGGAACCGCCGGGTCACGGCTTCAGAGAACAGCCCGGTCGCCGAGATCTCCGCCCCGAAGGACGGCAGCGTTTCCGCGGTCGGCGGCGCCCAGTCTCCCGGCAGCCCCTCGCCGATCTCGTCGTAAACGTCCTGAATCTCACGGAAGAAGGGGTCCCCGTCGCCGGGAATGACGTGCACCGCCTCCCAGAACGCCAGGTACCCGCCCGGGCGCAGCAGCGAAGCCGCCTTCCGGTACTTCACGGCCGGGTCGATCCAGTGCCAGGCCGTCGCGGCGAACACGAGCCCGAACGTCTGGCCGGCCGGCGGCTGCCACGTCTCGAAGTTGGCGTTGACCACCGTCACCCGCTCGAACCCGGCCAGGTTCCGCCGCGCCTCGGCGGCGAGAGCCGTCCCGAGTTCCACGCAGGTGATCGCGAACCCCCGCCGCGCCAGCGGCAGCGTCGCCTTCCCGGACGCGCACCCGACCTCGCACAGCTCGTCCACCCCGGCCACCACCCCGGTCAGCGAGATCAGCGCCTCGTACAGCGCCTCCGGGTACTCCGGCCGCGCCTCCTGATACTCCTCCGCCACC
>JAWWPV010000830.1:0-7204 GCA_033854775.1 Trebonia sp. | reverse complement strand
GGTTGTAGGTCATCCCGTTCGCGCGCGCGGCGGCGTTGATGCGCTGGATCCAGAGCCGGCGGAAGTTGCCCTTGCGGTCCTTGCGGTCGCGGTAGGCGTAGGTCATCGAGTGGAGGACCTGCTCCTTGGCCTTGCGGTAGAGGCGGGACCGCTGGCCCCGGTAGCCCTTCGCCCGCTCGAGGACAACCTTGCGCTTCTTCTTGGCGTTAAGCGAACGCTTGACGCGTGCCATCGTTCAATCTCCCTCTGGGCTGCGGTTACTGGACTCGGCCGAGCTGCCGTTGGCTACCTGCCGAGCAGCCGCTTGATCTGGCGCACGTTGGACGGGGCGAGCTCAACCTCGCCGTAGAGCCGCCGCGTGACGCGAGAGGACTTGTGCTCGAGCAGGTGCGCCCGGTTGGCACGCAGCCGCATGATCTTGCCGGTGCCGGTGACCTTGAACCGCTTGGCGGCGCCGCTGTGCGTCTTCATCTTGGGCATGGTGTCGCCGTCTCCTAATTCCTTGCCGCCCGGGGGGCAGCATTCCTCGCGGAGCGGCCCCGCACCAACATGCGGGGCCGCTCCGCCCATTCCCCGTTACCGGGGTAAACCTCTACGCGTCTGTGGGCGCCGGCGCCGGCGACTCGACCGGGGTCTCGGCTGCGTCGACCTGGGCCGTGGCCTCATTGCGCGGGCTCGGCACAGGGCGCGACTGCGCCGGCTTAGCCTCGGCCTTGCGCTCGGTCGCACGCTTGTGCGGGCCGATCACCATGATCATGTTCCGGCCGTCCTGCTTGGGCTGCGACTCGACGAAACCGAGTTCGGTGACGTCGTCCGCCAGCTTCTGCAGCAACCGGAAGCCGAGCTCGGGACGGGACTGCTCGCGACCGCGGAACATGATCGTCACCTTGACCTTGTCCCCCGCCTTGAGGAACCGCTCGACGTGGCCCTTCTTGGTGCCGTAGTCGTGCGGGTCGATCTTCGGGCGGAGCTTGATCTCCTTGACGATGGTCTGCGTCTGGTTCTTGCGCGATTCCCTGGCCTTGACCGCGGACTCGTACTTGAACTTGCCGTAGTCCATGAGCTTACAGACCGGGGGCCGTGCGGTCGGGGCAACCTCGACAAGATCGAGGTCAGCCTCCTGAGCGAGCCGGAGCGCCTCGGTGATGGAGACGATCCCGATCTGCTCGCCCTTGGCCCCAACTAGCCGGACCTCGGGAGTGCGGATGCGCTCGTTGATACGCGTTTCGACGCTGATGTGACCTCCACAGGTTCATCATTTTCTGCCGTCGCCGGCCTCTCCGGCGGCGGCTTGTGCCTGCCCCGGCAGTTCTCCTGCCGAGGACAGTGGCCTGTCGTGGCCGGTGCCAAACGAGAAAAGCCCCGTCAGGCGCGTGCGCCGCGGGGCTACCACATCGGCGGCGCCATCCGCCAGCTACGCTGGCGACCGCGCCGCACCGAACCCGCCGACCCGTAGGCCGGCCAGGTGGGAGGTGGTCCTCCGCTTGCACGCCCGGCACGCTACACGTACCGGACTCGTCACCGACTAGAGTATCAGCACTTGAGGGTAATCAGGTATTCCCGCCGCCGCCTCCCGGCGAAGGGCGGGACGAAGAGAGTAACCACGCACCCGTTCGGAATAATTTCTTGCTGTTATCATGGCTGGGTGTCCGGCTGGCGGACCATTCGGTAGCCAGGATGGACATGACCGTCGCGTCGATCCACTCGCCGTTGTAGCGGAGGGACTCGCGCAGGACGCCCTCGACCCGGAAGCCGGCCTTCTCGTAGGCGCGGCGGGCGCGCGGGTTGAAGGCGTAGACCTCAAGCGAGATCCGGTGCAGGCCCAGGCGCTCGAAGCCGTAGCCGACGATCAGCCGGGTCGCCTCGCTGCCGAGGCCGCGGTCACGCCCGTTCGGGCCGATGAAGATGCGGAAGTTGCAGCTCTCGTTGCCGGGGTCCCACTGGTTAAGTACCGCCTCGCCGACGCACTCGCCGCTCACCTTGTCGACGACCGCCAGGTCGAGGCGGTCGGCCTGGGCATTGCGGGTGCCGTACCAGTCGAGCAGCGGCTTTTCCTCGTCCGGCGGTTCTGCGGCGTGCGCCGTCGCCTCGTCGTGGACGCTGCCGGTCAGGATGCGGGCCTCGGGATCGAGCAGGACCGCGCGGATGGCGGGCAGGTCGCCGTCGTTGAAGGGCCTGAGCACCACCTTGTCGCCGGTGAGCGTGGGTTTGGCCGCGAAGCCGGGGTTTCCCTTCACCCCGCCATGCTAGGGATGAGTGCCGACGGGGCCGGCTTGGCCGCGCGGGCGCGGTAGCAGGAACGTCAGCGCCGCGGCGAGCACGAGGATCGCCGCGTCCACCCACGCGACTACCGTCAGGCCCGAGACGAAGCTGGCGCGCGAGGGCACCCCGCCGATCACCTCGTAGAAGACGGCTCCGATCACCGCGACGCCGCTGGCGATCGCGAACTGCTGCGTGGTGGTGAGGACGCCGGCCGCCGCTCCCGCGTGTTCCGGACGGACGTGGGAGAGCACCGCGCCCATCAGCGACGGCACCATCAGTCCCTGCCCGATCCCGATCAGGCCCGTGGCCGGCGCGGTCTCCCACCCGCTAAGCGATGAGCCGGCGTGCATGGCGGTGAGGGCAAGCGCGACCGTGCCGAGTGTGGCGAAGGCCGCGCCCACCGTGATCGAGCGCGGCCCCAGGCGGGCGGCCAGATGCGGGCCGAAGAGCGTCATCGCGATGAACGTGAGGGCCAGCGGCAGGTTCACGATCCCGGCGTGCAGCGGGGACAGCCCGAGGCCCGACTGGAGAAGCAGCGTCAGCACGAACATGAAGCTGCCGAAGAAGAAGAGGGCGGCGAAGTTCAGCAGCAGGCCGGCGGAGAACGCCCGGTCGCGGAAGAGCGCCAGGTTGAGCAGCGGCTCGCCGCCCTGGCGGGTCAGCCGCCGCTCCCAGGCGACGGTCGCCGCGAGCACCGGCAGCGCCGCGGCGAGCGAGACCCAGGTCCAGACGGGCCAGCCCTCGTCGCGGCCGAGCGTCAGCGGCACCAGCGCGAGGGCGAGGCTGCCCGACACGCCGACCGCGCCAAGCGGGTCGAGCCGGGGCCGGCGCTGCCCGCGGGCCTGCGGCACCACGATGCTGGCCACGATCACCGCGAGGACGCCTACCGGCACGTTGACCAGGAAGACCGCCCGCCAGCTGAGGCCGAGGATGTTGGCCTGGATCAGCCCGCCGCCGAGGATCTGCCCGGACACGAAACCGAGCCCCATGGTGGCGCCGTACCAGCCCAGGGCGCGGCTCCGCTCGCGCGCCGGGAAGGAAGCCGTGATCAGGGCGACCACCTGCGGCACCATCACCGCGCCGGTGAGCCCCTGGACCAGCCGGAAGACGACGAGCACGCCGGAGGACGGGGCGAGCCCGCAGGCCAGCGACGCGAGCGCGAAGGTCACCACGCCGATCAGGAACATCCGCTTGTAGCCGAACAGGTCGCCGAGCCTGCCGCCGGTCACCATGCCGCTCGCGTACATGAACGCGTAGCCGCCGACGATGAGCTGCAGCGCCGCGTCGCTTACGTGCAGGTCGCGCTGGAGCGAGGGTGCCGCGACGTTGACCGCCCAGATATCGAACCCGGCCATGAACATCGCGATCAGGATGACCGGGAGCATCAGCCACCGCCGCGGGTAGCCCTCCTGCCCCGCGGCCGCCTCCGCGCGTGCCGCGACGACGGGGGCCGTCACGCTCGTCCGCTGCTGCGCAGTTCTTTCCTGCACGACCCAGCCTCCGGTGTTGGACGATGATCGAAGTTTGACGACAGTCGAACTGTACGACAGGCTTCGAACTTAGCGCAACTTACCGTATCCTCGAAGGCGTGATGGACGATGTGGTCGAGCCCGCGGCGGGGGACTTCCAGCTACCGCGCGTACTCGCCGCGCTCGCCGACCCGCACCGCCTGGCGGCCGTGCGGTACGTGGCGCACAACGGCGAGTCCTGGTGCACGCAGGTAATGCAGGAGGCCGGCCTCGCGATGACCAAGTCGACCTTCTCGCATCACCTGCGCATCCTGCGCGAGGCGGGCGTCATCACCAAGCGGATCCAGGGCACCAGGGGCTACACCCGGCTGCGGAAAGACGACCTGGACCAGCAGTTCCCCGGCCTGATGGACTCCATCGTCGCCTCTGAGCCTGCGCGAGACCTTCGAGCTTAGGGACGCCTCCGGCGACAGGCCTAGCGAACCCTTACTGCTTGGTGAAGACGGCGTGGACGGTGATCGTGTTGTTCATCGACGTCATGCCCAGCTGGTTCCAGGTCAGGCCGAAGTCGCCGCGGTTGACTTCGATCTCGCCGTCCAGTTCCACCTGTGCCCCGTCGGAGCCGGAGACCCGCGCGGCGAAGGACACCGGGCGGGTGCGGTCCCGGACGGTGAGGGCCCCGGTCACGGTGACGCCCTCGCCGGACGGCGTGACCTGCTCCGCGGCGAAGGTGATGTCCGGGGTATTGGCGACGTCGAAGAAGTCCGCCGAGCGCAGGTGGTCATCCCGCTTCTTGTTCTTGGTGTCGAGCGACTTGGCGGCCACGGTGATCGTGCCGGTCACGTCCCCGGCCGCCGATACCGTGCCGCTGCCGGTGACCTCGCGGAACACGCCGTTGACCGGCATCATGCCCCACATGCTCTTGCTCTTCAGCCCGATCTCGGACCTGGCGGCGTCCAGTGCCCAGGACCCGGCGAGCTTCCCGTCGCGCAGCAGCTCCTGCAGCGCCGATGGTGCGATCTGCCCCGACTGCGACATGTCGTCTCCGCCTCTATTTGCTTCTAATTTTTGCTTCTAACATCAAAACTATTTTGTTACCGAAACCATATACACTGAGCATTGGAGTGTCAAAGGAGGACCATGGCCGACGAAACCGGCGGCTCACAGCACTCGATGCTGTGCCTGCGGCTCATGCAGTTGTTTCCCCGCGTCACGCGCGGGATGCGGCGCTGGCAGGACCGCGCCGCGCCCCCGGTGACCGCGCCGCTCGGCCCCCGGCACGTCGCCGCGCTCCAGCAGATTCGCGGCGGCCCGGTCACCGTCAGCGAACTGGCCGCCCGACTGGGCCTGAGCCTGCCCACCGTCAGCGGCGTCCTCGCCGAACTCGACCGCGCGGGCTTCGTCGAAAGGCACCCCGACCCCACCGACCGGCGGCGCACGATTGTCGCGATCACCCCTGCCCAAGCCGCCTTGATCGGTGAATGGCTCGACGGCGCGGCCAGCCCGGTCGCCCGCGTCCTTGACAAGCTCTCCCGCAGCGAGCAGGAGGCCTTCCTCAAGGCCATGGACCTGCTCGAAACCGAGCTTCACCGCCAGGACCCCACTACGGACGCCGAGCGCCAACCGTTTTAGCCAGCGGTCGAACTGCAGCCGGTATGGTGGTGACTCTGCGTCATCATTCACCTTGGTCCGACCTGTCCGAATTACGCTCTGCGTTGACCATGAGTTTGCTGGTCCTGACTATGAGTTCGCACTGATAGGCGATTCTCGCAGCGTGTCGGCCGACGACGATCCGTAGCGTTGCGCGCATGTCATACGGCACACAAACTCAAGCGGGTCGCATTGGCCTCATGCTTAACAAGGTCCCGGAAATCACCCTCTACTTCTGGCTCATCAAGGTGCTCTCCACGACCGTGGGCGAGACCGCGGCCGACTTCCTCGACACAAACCTGAACCTGGGACTCACGACCACGAGCCTGATCATGACTGCCCTCCTGGTCGTGGCCCTGTTCATGCAAGTCAGGCTGGACCGGTACGTGGCGGGCGTCTACTGGGTGACCGTGGTGCTTGTCAGCATCGTGGGAACGCTGATCACCGACAACCTCAGCGACGGGTACAACGTGCCGCTTGAGGTGACGACGACGGTCTTCGCGGTGCTGCTGGCACTTACCTTCATCGCGTGGTTCGCCGCGGAGCGGACGCTGTCAATCCACTCGATCTTCACCCGGCGGCGTGAGGGCTTCTACTGGACCACGATCCTGTTCACCTTCGCGCTCGGCACCGCGGCCGGCGACCTGATCTCGGAGAAGCTGAACCTGGGCTACTGGGTCGCGCTCGGGCTTTTCGCGGCGGCGATCGGGGTCGTCATCGTGGCCCGGCTCGGGCTGCGGGTGGACGCGATCACGAGCTTCTGGGTCGCCTACGTGCTGACCCGGCCGCTGGGGGCGTCGCTCGGCGACCTGCTGTCCCAGCAGAAGGACGCCGGGGGCCTGGGCCTGGGCACCACGGCGACGAGCTTCCTCTTCCTGGCGGCCATCCTGGTCCTGGTGGGCTACCTCACGGTCTCCAAGCGGGACGTGAGCGCCGAGCCCGCCGAGAGCTTCTAACGGGTCCCGGCTGGAACGGCTCGCTTGCGCTTTCCGCCTTAATAGCAGTGCCGGAAGCGCGAGCGAGCCGGAAACGGTTCACGCCCGCGGTGTCGCGACCTCGCTGATCGCGTTTATCTCGCCCGGTTCCAGGTCGATGCTCGCGGCCAGGATGTTCTGCTCGACGTGCTCCGGGGAGCCTGAGCCGGGAATCGGCAGGATCTGCGGCGATCTCGACAGGAGCCAGGCGATCGCCACCTGACGCGGGCTGACGCCGTGCCGCTCGGCGGCGGTCAGGATGGGGATGACGCCATCGGAGCTGACCAGCGGCGCCCACGGCAGGAACACGAGCGCCTCCTGTTCGCACAGGTCCACCAGCTGCTCCGAGGAGCGGTCGGTGGCGTTGTAGCGGTTCTGCACCGACACGACCGGGGCGATCCGCTCCGCCTCGCGCAGCTGCTCTTCTGAGAAGTTCGACACGCCGATGTGCCTAATCTTTCCCTCGTCCTTCAGCTCGGCCAGCGTGCCGATCGACTCCGCGATCGGCACCGTCGGATCAGGCCGGTGGAACTGATACAGGTCGATCCGATCGAGGCGCAGCCGGGTCAGGCTGCCCTCGCAGGCCTGGCGGAGATGCTCGCGGCGGCCGTCGGGTTCCCATCGCCCCGGCCCCGGACGCACCAGGCCGCCCTTGGTCGCGATGACGAGGTCATCGGGGTACGGGTACAGGGCCTCGGCGATCAGTTCCTCGCTGACCGCGGGCCCGTAGGAGTCGGCGGTGTCGATGAACGTGACGTCGAGTTGCACGGCCCGGCGCAGCGCCGCCTTGGCGCGGTCCCGGTCAGGCGGGGCACCCCACACGCCCTCACCGGTGATCCGCATCGCGCC
>JAWWPV010000829.1:0-4093 GCA_033854775.1 Trebonia sp. | reverse complement strand
GGCCTGGCACCGCGGCGGGTCAGGCCGTCAGGCGGGAACGGCGCGGTGCCGCGATATCGGGCATGGCTGCCGGGCCAGAGCTCGCCCGGGCCTGGAGCACCGGCGTGGCCTCCATGACGCTCTCCGGACGGCCGCCGGCCGCAAGCTCGCGCAGCATCCGCGCGGCGGTCGAGCCCGCGCCCGCGATGTCCCGGCGCAACGCGGTAAGCGCGGGGTGCATCAGCTCGCACAGCGCGGAATCGTCCCAGGAGGCGATCGACACGCCGCCGGGCACGCTGACGCCCATCCGCTGCGCGACGCCGAGCCCGGCGGCCGCCATCACGTCGTTGTCGTAGAGGATCGCGCTCGGCGGCTCGGCGGAACCGAGCAGCCCCACGGTCGCCTGGGCCCCGTGCTCAGCCGTGTAGTCCGCCTCGACTGAAAACGCGGTGAGCCCGGCCGCGGCGGCGGCCGCCCCGAACGCGTCCCGGCGGAGCACCGAGTGCCAGTACGTCGCGCGGCCGCCTACCCGGGCGATCCGCTGGTGCCCCTGGGCCGCGAGGTAGCCGACCACAATGTCCACGGCGGCGCGGTCATCCTGCCAGATCGCGGGCAGCGAGCCTGCCCCGCGCGGCGTGCCGATCACCACGGCGGGCATGCGCAGCTTCTCGATCTCCGCGATCCGGCGGTCATCGACCTGGAGGTCGACGACGAAGACGCCATCCACCCGCCGCTGCGCCCACCACTGCCGGTAGAGCTCGATCTCGGCGTCGGCGTCCTCGGTCATCGTGAACTGAAGCAGGACCTGATGCGCGGCGAGCTCGGCCTGGATGCCGGAGACCAGCTGCATGAAGAACGGCTCGATACCGAGCGTGCGGGCCGGCCGGTCGATCACCAGGCCGAACACCCCGGACCTGCCGACCGTCAGCGCGCGGGCGGCGCTGTTGGGCTGGAAGCCGATCTCCTCGGCGATCGCCAGGATCCGTTCCCTGGTCGCGGCGGAGACCCCCGGCTGTCCGTTCAGGGCGAAGGAGACCGCGGCCTTGGTGACGCCGGCGCGCTGGGCGATGTCGGTAATGGTCGGACGCTTCATCCGGGCCCCCTCATCCGCTATCCCGGTTAAGCATAACCGGGATGCGTCCGGGACGCGTCCCGGGTAAGTCCCTGGTAAGTCCCGGACGCGTCCCTGAACTGCCCGCATGTGGACGATCGCCTACTTAACCGGTATAGTCCTGGCCATCAAGGTCGGCAGCGAGAGCTCTTGCCGACCCGGCTCGGCCTGATATGATCGCGCTCTTTGCGATCAGGCCCAGCCGGGCAGGCATCGGGGGGACGGGCCATCGGGGTCTGGGGTGTCCCCAGGGGGCACTGTGTCCTCCCGCGAGATGACCGCCGGCGGAGGAGGTCACATGCGCAGGAACACATCAAGGGTCATGGCCGGCGGCGCGCCGGTGAACTGGCTCGGCGCCAACTTCTGGTCGCGGACCGGCGGCCCGCTCATGTGGCGCCGCTACGACCCGGCGGTCATCGCCACTGAGCTTGCCGTGCTCAAGCGCCATGGCCTGACCATGACCAGGTCGTTCTTCTACTGGCCCGATTTCATGCCCGGCCCGTACGAGATCGACGAGACCATGACCGCGCGCTTCGCCGACTTCCTCGACCGGCACGTCCAGCAGGGTCTCGCGACCATCCCCACCTTCATCGTGGGCCACATGTCCGGCGAGAACTGGGACCCGGCCTGGCGGAACGACCGCCACCTCTACAACGACGTCTGGATGGTCGGCCGGCAGGCCTGGTTCGCGGCCGAGATGGTCCGCCGCTTCCACGCGCACCCCGCGGTCGCGGGCTGGCTGGTCTCCAACGAGATGCCGATCTACGGCGGGAAGGACACCGGTCACGAGATCGTCGCGACCTGGGCGCGGATCATCAAGGACGCGGTCCTGGCGGCCGGCGGGCACCAGCCGTTCTCGCTGGGCGACGGCGCCTGGGGCATTGAGGTGACCGGCACCGACAACGGCTTCCGGCTGACCGACATATCGGAAATGACCGACTTCCTCGGCCCGCACGTCTACCCCGTCGGCGACGACCCCGTGCGGCAGCGCTACGCGGCCGCCATCGCCTGTGAGCTGTCTGGCACGTTCGGCAAGCCGGTGATCATGGAGGAGTTCGGCGTCAGCTCTGACTTCGCCTCCGACGCCAACGCGGCCACTTACTACCGGCACGTGCTGCACAGCACGCTGCTCGCCGGCGCGACCGGGTGGATCGCGTGGAACAACACCGACTTCGCCCTCCCCCACCAGGACCCGTACCGGCATCACGCGTTCGAGCAGAACTTCGGGCTCACCGACGCCGAGGGCACCCCGAAGGCCACGCTCACCGAGATGAGGGCCTTCGCGCAGACACTCGAGGCCATCGACTACGCGAACTGCGAGCGCGCCGACACCGACACGGCGCTGATCGTCTCCGCCTACCTGGACACCCAGTTCCCCTTCACCTCGCCAGAAACCCACGCCGCCGTCGCGCGGGGGCTGCACCAGTCCTACATCGCCGCGCGGCTCGCCGACCTGCCACCCAAGCTGACCAGGGAAACCGACGGCATCGAGCCAGCGGCCAAGCTCTATCTCGCCCCGTCCGTCAAGCAGTTCCTCGCCCCCACCGCCGCCACGCTCGAGCGCCTCGCGGAAGACGGCGCGACGGTCTACGTCTCCTACTGCGCGGGCGACGTGTCCTGGCACCGCGGTCCCTCCTACGGGGCGATGAACGAGCTCTTCGGCATCAGGCACCAGCTCGACGTCGGCCTCGTCGACTCGATCACCGACGAGTTCGTCGAGCTCACCTTCACCAGGGACTTCGGCGGCCTGAGCAGGGGGACCGCGCTCACGTTCCCCGTCGGGGGCAACGAGCACGCGCGCGCCTACCTGCCCGTGACCCCCACCACCGCGGAGGTCATCGCCACCGACGGCCACGGCCGCCCCGCGCTGCTGCGCCGCCAGGCGGGCCGCGGCTCGCTGATCCTGTGCACCTACCCGCTCGAGTACATGGCCGCGGCCGTCGCCCGGGTCAACCCGGACGCGACGGTCGCGCTCTACGGCGCGCTCGCCACGCACGCGGGGACCCGCCGGACCGTGACCGTCGAGGACCCGGACGTCGCCTGCGATGTCCTCGTGCACCGCGACGGGACGCGGTACGCGGTGATCGCCAGCCACGCCGACGAGACGCTGACCGTCAAGCCGGCGCTCAGCGCGGCCGGGGAACTCGCGCCGCCCCTGGGGTTGACCCCGCTCGGAGAGACAGAGATCGTGGACAGGGTCACGCTGAACCCGTTCGGAATCAAAGTCTTTAAAATTGCCGAGAGTTAAGAGGGACCTTGCCCTGGTTCGACATGCCGCTTGAGCGGCTCCGCGAGTACCGAACGAGCACGCAGGAGCCGGACGGGCTCGATGAGTGGTGGGCCAAGCGCCTGGATCAGGCGCGGGCGCAGGCACAGCCGGCTACGTTCACGCCGCACGAGCCGGACGTCTACCGGCCGTTCGAGGTGTTCGACGTGGAGTTCTCCGGGGCCGGCGGCGACCCGGTCCGTGCGTGGTACATCAAGCCCGGCGGCCAGGCGAGTTCGCCGGTCGTGGTGAAGTTCATCGGCTACGGCGGCGGCCGGGGCGTGCCGTCCGAGCACTTCTCGCTGCCCGCACTGGGCTACGCGCTGTTCGTCATGGACAGCCGTGGCCAGGGCGGCAAGTGGACAACCGGGGCGACGCCGGACGGCCGGGGCGGCACGGGCGCGGAGAACTCGCTGGTGATGACCCGGGGCATTGCCTCGCCTGAGGACTACTACTACACCAGGATGTTCACGGACGCGGCGCTCGCCGTGGACGTCGCGCTTGAGCTCGCGGGAGCGGGCAGGACCGTCGCCGTCACCGGAGGCAGCCAGGGCGGCGGGCTCGCGCTGGCCGCCGCGGCGCTGCACCGGGACGCGGTCAGCGTGTGCCACGCGGACGTCCCGTTCCTCTGCGACATCCAGCGGGCGATCACCCTCGCGCCTCGCGCACCGTACACCGAGATCCCGGAGTTCCTCGCGGAGAACGTCGCGCTCATCGACGCGGCGCTGAACACGCTG
>JAWWPV010000828.1:0-5273 GCA_033854775.1 Trebonia sp. | reverse complement strand
TGACCGACTGGCTGAAGGACGCGATCCCCTGCCCGCGGACCTCCTTGTCGACGTAGGCGGCCAGCAGCCGCGCCGCCAGCCGCGAGTACTGCGGCTCCTCACCGGTCATCTCGGCCGCGGTCTGGATCGACAGCCGGTCAAGCTCGGCGGTGGTCGCCCCGTCATAAAGGCCGCTGATCGTCTTGGTCGCGACCCGGAGCGGGTCAACCTCGTCCAGGTCGTCCGCGCAGCGCTCCACCGCGCGCACGATCTTGTTCACGTCGACCGGCTCCGCGTCACCGTTCCGCTTGCGGACGTGCATCGACGTCCTGGCGCGGTGACCCGCGCCGGGCTCTCCAGTCGTCATGACTCTCTCCTCGCGAGCTCGTTCCCAAAGGCGTTAGACACCATATATGGGGGGCATGCGAATCCCAAGCACCACATGTCGTGTCGGCGTGTCGCCACGGCCGGATCGTGGGGCGACCGACCTGGACGGCCAGTGCGCGGCGCGCGGCAGGCGCGGCCGGCCGTAAACTGCGGGAATGCCTGGCTCAACGGATGACCGTGACCCCGCCGCGAACTGCGTGTTCTGCGCGATCATCCGGGGAGAGTTGGCCGCGACGCGCATCCTGGAAACCGGCCACCTGGTGGCGTTCCTTGACCACCGGCCGCTCTTCCCCGGTCATACGCTGCTGGTGCCCAAGGAGCACCTGCGGCTGCTGTCCGACCTCCCCGCCGCGCAGGCCGCCGAGTTCCTTACGACGGCGCAGCGACTGGAGCGGGCGGTGGAAGACGGCCTCGGGGCGGCGGGCAGCATGATCCTGGTCAACAACGTGGTCAGCCAGTCGGTGCCGCACCTGCACCTGCACGTGATCCCGCGCAACCCGAAGGACGGCCTGCGGTTCTGGCTCGGCCCGCGGCACCCGTACGACGCCGAGCACCCGGCGGAAGAGTACGCCAAGAAGATCCGCGCGGCGCTCCCGCCCGCCTGACCGGCCTTGGCGGTGACTGGCGGGCTGGCGGGACTGGCGGGACTAGCGGGGGGACTCGGCGCCGGTGGCGTACCTGGCCGGCGGGACGCCGAGGGTCGCGGTGAAGTCGCGGGTCAGGTGCGCCTGGTCGGCGTAGCCCAGGTCGAGCGCCAGCGCGGCCCAGTCCACGACGTCTCCCGCGTCCGCGCGCCGTGCCACCTCAAGCAGCCGGGCGCGGCGCATCACCCACTTGGGCGACACGCCGACGTACTCGACGAACAGCCGCTGGAGCCGCCGCTCAGGCAGGCCGAAGACCTCGGCGAGCGCGCTCACCCGGCGCAGCTCCGGATCGGTGCTGATCCGCTCGACCATGACGGCTACCTGCCCGGCAGCCGGGTCCGGCTCCGGGCCGAACCCGCGCAGCAGCCGCGTCGCCGCCGCGGCCATGGCGTCGTCGTCGGCGTCGGGCGACATCACCGCCGCGCACGCCTCGTCCGCCGCCTCGCCGAATATCTGCCGGGCCGGGACGACGCGATCGTTCAGCGTTGCTATTGACTTTCCGTAGAACGGATGGAAGCCGCCGGGACGGAACCGTACGCCAAGCGCCTGGCCCGCCCCGGTCAGCCGCCGGGTGAAGATGGAGCGCTCCACGCCGAAGACCCCTGCGCCGCTCGCCTCGAAGGCCAGGGTCATGTTCGGGTGCGGCAGGATCGCCTGCTCGTAAGGCGGCTGGCCGCGCAGGTCCCAGCGGACCACCCAGAAGTAGTCGAGGAACGGCGCGAGGTCGGCCGGCGGCAGGTGCCTCGCGAGGGTGAACCTGCTGGCGGCGGTCCCCGCGTGCAGCACGCCCGCGCCCATCGACTCGACGGCCGGCCCGGTCGATGCGCCTGATGCGGTCACGCGTCCCAGCGTAACTGTCGCGTTTGTTCAAGACACAAGCGACGCAGGTGCCTAGCCTGACCAGCATGAACCTGTATCCCGAGATGACCGACGCGGCGGACGCCGCCGCGCGCACCGTGGCGAACGTGGACGCCAGCCAGTTGGGGCGAGCGACCCCGTGCACCGACTGGGACGTGCGCACCCTGCTCAACCACCTGATCGTCTGGACCTCCTACTCGCTGGAAGCCCGGGCGCACGGCGAGTCGGTCGGCCAGGACCTGATCGACCGCGACTTCGCGGCCGATCCCGGCTTCGCCGCCGACTACCGGGCGCAACTCGACCGCGCGCTGACCGCCTGGTCCGATCCGGCTACGTGGGAAGGCTCGCTCAACGTGATGGGCTCGCCCACGCCCGCCGCCGACGTCGCCGCGCTCAACGTCGCCGAGATGGTGCTGCACGGCTGGGACCTCGCCGCCGCCACTGGACAGTCGTACGCGGTCAGCGAGCCCGTCGCGACCGCCGCCCTGCGCGCCGTCGAGGCGAACGCAGACCTCTTCCGCCAGTACAAGGGGTTCGCCGAGCCGGTCCAGGTACCGGCGGCCGCGTCGGCACTCGACCAGGTGCTCGCGTTGTCTGGGCGGGATCCCGGCTGGACGCCGGCCGCAGGAGCGTAGCGGCGGCGGCCCGCTATCGTGGGCCCATGCGGAATGCCACGGCCGACATCGTCACGGACCTCGCCCCCACCGGCGTGCTGCGAACCGCCCTGAACCTGGGCAACCCTGTCCTGGTGCAGGGCACGCCTGCGGCGCCGAGCGGCGTCACGGTCGACATCGCGAACGAGGTCGCCGCCAGGCTTGGCGTCGAGGCCGAGTTCCGCTGCTTTGGTGCGGCCCTCGAATCATTTGAGGCGACGGTCGCGGGACAGGCCGATATCTGCTTCCTGGCGGTCGAGCCCGCACGCGCCGTGGAGATCGCGTTCACCGCGCCGTACGTCCTGATCGAGGGCGTGTACGCCGTGCCACGCGAGTCGCCGCTCACCACGGTGGCCGATGTTGACAGCGAGGGCGTCCGCATCGGCGTGAAGCACGGCTCCGCCTACGACCTGTTCCTGACCCGCACGCTCCGGCACGCGACCATCGTGCGCGGCACGGAGGGCACCGACGCGTTTGTCACCGGGAACCTGGGGGCCGCCGCGGGAGTCAGGGAGCCGATGACCGAGTTCGTCGCCGCGCACCCCACCTACCGGCTCATCGAGGGCCGCTTCATGGAGATCCCGCAGGCCGTGGGCACGGCGAAAACCAGGCGCAGGGAGAGCATCCAGTTCCTGCACGAGGTCGTCGAGCAGCTCAAGGCCAACGGCTTCGTCGCGGAAGCCCTCCGCCGCTCCGGCCAGACCGCCCCGGTCGCCCCGCCCGCGTAACCGATCAAAGTCGAGTATTCAGAACGAGTGCGGCTTACTCCGACAACCAACTGGGCCGCCCCGTTGCGATACGGGACGGCCCAGTTACCCTTGGCGGGATTTACTACTTAGCCAGGTCGCTGGCGAACTTGGCGAGGTTCGGGACGCCGAGGCCGGTCGCCGCGTTGTAGAGCTCGCCGGGGTTGCCGGTGTAGAAGATGTTGTCGTTGCTGCTGCTCGCCTGGCTGAGTGGCGTGACGGGGCTGGCGGGACCCGCGGCGAACGAGTACAGGCTCGGGTTCCAGAGCCCGACCCGGTGCCCCAGGTAGGAGTCGATGACCGCCGTGGACCCGTTGAACTCGGGTGCCACGAAGCTCGTCCCGCCCCAGCCGCCCTCGAGCGCCGGATTCCCCGCGGGAACGGCCGACGGCTCGTAAAGCAGGTAACCGGACTCCGGGTCGGCGTCCGCGGACAGGTCGGGCTGCGCCCGGCCAGAGCCGCTGCCGCTGACGAGAGGCGGGGTCGAGGTGACGTTCCAGCTGGTCGGCTCCACGAAGTTCGTGCCTTTCTCAACGACCTGGAAGTCGGTCGGGGTCAGGTACTGCTCACCGTGGTAGTTCGCGGTGCCCGACACGAGCCGCTGGTAGGACGGCTCTGGCTCGACCGCGCTGAACCCGCCACCGCCGCCGAGCACCAACGCCGTCGCCGTACTCGCGTAAGACGTGCCAGTGGTGCTCGCGACCGCCGACCACAGGTAGTCCCAGCCCCAGGCCCGCTGGCTCTTGACGGTAACCGTGGCGGACCCGTCCGCGCCGGTGAGCGTGCCGCTCCACGGCAGCGTGGTGCCGCCGGACGAGGTGACGTACGGGCTGTCCCCCGGGGTGTCGACGGAGAGGTTGGTGGTGCCGAGGTCACCCGCGGCCGAGGCGGTGTAGGCGCCCTCGTCGGCGGACGAGACGAAGGCCGACTGCCCCTGGTCCGCCAGTTCGAGGAACGCCTCGTCGAACGCGGCCTCATAGGTGGCCGTCTCCAGGCCGGCCGCGACCGCCCCCGCGACGAAGGTCTCCGACTCGCCCCAGCTCGACGAGAGCGTGTCGGCGACGTTCTGGCTGGCGGCGGTGAAGAACCCGTCGACGAACCCCGGGTCGGTATTCGGCGCCTGGTAGACGATCACGTTGGCGCCGGGGGCCAGGCCGCCGGACTGCTCGACGTCGAGGTCGGTCTCGCCGGTGCCCGCGGCGTCGCTCGGCGCGCCCGGGCCGCCGTCGACGTTGTCCACGTTCACGGTGCGGCCGGTGGCCGGCACGTTCGCGACGTTCTGCCAGAAGTACTCGGGCGCGCCCACGTCGAGCGCGGCCAGGGTGACGATGCCGATCGTCTTACCGGACCCGTTGGCCTTCTTGTAAAGCGGCGCAAGCCCGTAATGGGCCGCGAAGTCGGACGGCAGGTAATTACCTGGAGTGTCCGCCGCGGACGACGCCGACGAGGGAGTGGTCGCGGAGTTCAGGTGAACCGCGTGGCTGGAGAACGGTGCGTAGTTGGTCAGCCCGAGCACCGCGAGCACGTACCGCGCGATCCTGGACGGCAACACCGGCGCTCCGGTGGCGCTGTAGACCGTCTGGGCCGGGACCGAGTAGCTGTCGAAGCCGTGCCGCGCGGGAACGTGGTAGTTCTCCTGCTTGACGGTGAGCGCACTGTCGAACTCGCCGGCCGTGCCGGACGCCGACACGTCGACGTTGCCCGGGTAGACCGTCGTCGTGATGCCGAACTTAGCCAGGTAGCTCGTCAGCGCCTTGACCACGGCCGAGGTCTGGCCGTACTTGCCCGCGAACCGGCTCACGGAGTCGAAGCTGGACTTGCCCTTGGTGACGGAGGATTCCAGCTGGGAGATGTCGCGCTCCTTCAGGATGAAGGAGACCCGCTCCGGGGTGTCCGACGGGGTAGTGCCGAACGCCGATGCGCCGGGCAGCGACGCGGCGAGCAGCCCCGTCGGCACGCTCTCGGGGGTATTCGGGCCGGGGATCGACGCGGCCTGGGCGGTGCCG
>JAWWPV010000827.1:0-3767 GCA_033854775.1 Trebonia sp. | reverse complement strand
GCCGGATCGACGCCGTCGAACAGCTCATCCCGCTCGCCGAGAAGGCCGGCCTGCCGATGACGCACCTCGCGTTGGCCTTCGCGATCGCCCATCCCGGCGTGACCAGCGCCATCATCGGGCCGCACACGATGGAGCAGCTCGACGACCTGCTCGCCAGCGCCGACGTCACGCTCACCGACGACATCCTCGACCAGATCGACGAGATCGTCCCGCCCGGTACCGACGTCGGGACGCTCGACCAGGCCTACCTGCCCCCGGCCCTGCTGAACTCCAGCCTGCGCCGCCGGCCTGTCAGTGAACGCACCGCCGCCTGACGGCACGGCAGCCAGTGCCCGATGCGCCAACGGCCGTGATCAGCCCTTGGCGGGCGGTGACGGTGGCGGATCGTTGGGTGCTAGGTACGCACCGATGGCTCGGAATATCTGCTCACTGGGGTTCGTGTAGTTCCCCTGTGAGTCGAACGCTCCCGGCAAGAGGGTCACGACCGCGGCGATGGCGATCTTCTGAGAGGGAAGGTAGGCCTCCGTTGTGCCCTCGCCGCTGAGGAGCGGGTCTTGCAGTAGCCACGATCCGGACCGCACGACGCCGAGGCCGAAGTTGTATACGTTGATCTGCTTGAAACAGATGGGCGCGCAGCTGGGCTGCGTGTTCCCGAAGCCCAGCAGGTTCGGGTCAGTCATGGCGTGGTAGCTGGATCTCGACAGCAGCGCGCCGGTGCCAACCTCGACCGCGGTCGTGGCCAGGTCGTTGATGTCGGTGGTCTCGTTCGCCCCGATCGGCGTCCCCCATTGGGCGTTCCAGAACGTGGCCTCCTCGTAGAACGAGTGGCCCGGGGGGATCCCGAGCGCCACCCGGCGCTCGGAGCTGAACGAGTGCAGGACCGGGCTGGGGATATCGGAAGTCTCGGTGCTGGTGGTGTTGGTCAGGCCCATCGGGTCGAGTACCTTCTCGCGCAAGAGTGTGTCCAGCGGCTCGTGGCCGATCTTGGCGAGGATCTCGCCGAGGATCATGAAGTTAGTGTGCGCGTAGCTCCAGTTCGTTCCCGGAGCGAACGCGACGGGGCGGGCAAAGGCGTACTTGAGCCGCTCGTTGAACGTCCAGATGTGGAACGGGTCTGCGTTGAACGCGGCCAGCCACGCCGGGTCGGTCTCGAAGTCGGGATACCCCGTGGTCTGGTTCGCCAGCATCTTCAGCGTGACCTTGCTGGCCTCGGGCAGCGTCGGCATCCAGCGTTCGATCGTGTCGTTGAGCGTGACCTTGTGCTCGTCGACGAACTCCATGAGCAGCGTGCTCAGGTACTCGAAGGCGACCGCGCCGTTGCGGAAGTGCATAGCCGTGGTCGCGGGCACGCCGTCCATCGAGTCGCCGAAAGCCTGGGTCGTCACTAGGTTGCCGCCCTTAGTGACCTTGATGACGACGGCTTTGAGATGGTAGGTCTTCATGGCGTTCTGAACGATCTTGCCGATGGCCGATGCCTGCGTCGATTGGGATGTCGTAGCCTGCGCCGACTGGGATGCCGCAGCCAGCGCCGACGTTGATGCGGAACTCGTGCACGCCGCGAGCGAGACCGTCGCCAGGCCGAGTGAAATCGCGATCGCGGCGGGTCTCCCCGCGATACCGGCTCGAGGTCCCCCCGTTCCGTCGTGTCGCCGGTGCATCGCTGAGTTCGTTGTCACCCTCACCGCAATCCTCCTTGGACCCGCTTACACGCCTGTATCCGGATGGGCCGGCGGCTGCGGTGAGGGGCCCGGAGGCGGCCAGCGAAAGTAGCGTAGTGTCGGCGAGCGGTGATAAGCGGGAAGACCCGCTGGGCCTGCAGAGGCAATTGCTCGGGGCGGCCCGAAACGCCGACCATGCACCCGGCTCGCCGCGCCATCGCCTGGCCCGCGTCCGGGCCATGAGCCAGATGTTCCGCACTTGCACCGAAGGTCAGAACAGGATGAAGCCACCCCAGCCAGATAGACCCGCCGGATTCCTGTACGGTTTCCCAGGCCGAGTTTTTGAGGTCCGGTACTGGCACCAAGGCGAGTTACAAAGAGGACGAGGAGGCAGGGACTGATGCCCTCCCTGAACGACCGGGTGGTGCTCCTGACAGGCGGGGCGACAGGCATCGGGCGGGCCATCGCCATCGACATGGCAGCCGCGGGTGCGGCCGTCGCCATCGGTGACACGAACGTCGATGGCGGGCAGCGAACTATCGAGGAGATCCTGAGCGCAGGCGGCAGGGCGTCCTTCAGGTCATGCGACGTAGCCGATGCCGAACAGGTCGCCGCCCTGGTCGCCGGCGCCGTCGCCGACTTCGGACAACTCGACGTGCTGGTCAACGACGCCGGCATCTCCGGCGGGTCGTGTCGCCTCCATGAGCTGGACATCGACGCCTGGGACCGGACGATCGCCGTCAACCTGCGCGGGACCTTCCTGTGTGCCAGGGCGGCGATCCCGCATCTCGTGCGACGCCCGCGGAGCTCCATGATCAACATCGCTTCCACTTACGGCATCATCGGCGCGCCGCTGGCACCGTCGTACTGTGCCTCCAAGGCAGGCATCGTCAACCTCACCAGGCAGCTGGCCGTCGACTACAGCCCCGACGGTCTTCGCGTCAACGCCATCTGCCCTGGGTACATCGACACGGACATGGGCGGACGCCGGGAATCCCTCCCCCCGGTCGAGCGTGCCGCCGCCGAGGCGCGGCGGGAAGCGAACGCCGCCTTGCAGCCCATCGGCCGCCAGGCGCAAGCACAGGAAGTGGCCCGCGTCGCGACGTTCCTTGCATCTGACGAGGCGTCATTCATGACCGGTTCAATCGTGACCGTCGACGGCGGATGTACGGCAACCTTCCGCTACGGGTCCTGACGGTACCCTGGCGAACTCCCGCGCGAGCCGATAGCCATCATCGGTAGTCAACCGGTGTGGGCGATGTAGGCCAGTCGGCCGGGACGACAGCGCGCAGGACGAGGCAGACGAGTGTAGGTTCTCAGCACACTTGGCCAACGGCATGCTGCTGACCTGTGTCTACTCAAGCCTTCTCACCGATCTGGCCAGTAATCTTTCTCATCGATCTGGCCAATTCCTCAGCCGGGCTGTCGGCCGGCTCTCCAGGCTGCCGTAACTCGGTCGGCGTCGCCGTCGGCGAGCAAATCGAGCAGCAAGCCCCTGATCAGCGCGAGCGTGCTGGCCGCTATGGCCTCGGCGCGGGCGGGGTGAGCGCCTGGCTGGGCTCTGATCAGCAGTTCGAGGTAGTCCCGGGCGGTTTCGGCGGCAAATCCCTGCCATGGGCCGGGATCGCGGCTCACCGACCGCAGGTAGGCCTCGTAGGTCAGCCGCACCATCGGCCGCTGCTCTGGGGAGGAGAGCAGGTTCCAGAGCCTGCCCGCTAGCTGCTCGAACCCATCGTCCGGGCTGTCCGGGCCGAGCAGGCCCGTGATCAGGCTGATCTGCTCTTGACGTGCGCGGGCGAGCAGTTCGCGGACCAACTGCTCCTTGCTGCCGAACAGGTAGAGCAGCACCCTGGGACTCGTACCGGTGGCGGCGGCGAGGGGGCGCAGCGACAACCCGGCCAGGCCGTGTTCGAGCACGTAGCGGTAGCAGGCGCTAAGAAGCTCGGCACGCCGCGGCGAGCCCGGCGGGTACTGGCTGGACATGGCTTTTCCCTTTCGCGATGGGACGCGTGACGGCGCGGGCCGTCCCCGTGCTACGGTAACTGAAACGCGCGTTTCAGTGGAGGTTGGCGATGAACGGCCTACCCGGTTTTTCCCTTGCCGGCCGCC
>JAWWPV010000826.1:0-3901 GCA_033854775.1 Trebonia sp. | reverse complement strand
CTCCCGGCTCTAGCCGCGCCGGCTCCCGCCCCCTAGCCGCGCCGGCGCTCGCGCCAGCAGGTGCGCAGGACGACGCGCGTGAACCGGGCGCCGTAAACGAGGTTGTTCACCGCCGTGATGTTCAGGTGGTGGAGCGGGTTCTGGCCTTTCTTGCTCATCCCGGCCTTCCGCTTGCGGATGGTCGCGGGCAACTCGAGCACGCGGTAGCCGTGGGCGATGACGCCGATGAGCAGCTCCGACGCCTGGTACTGCGGCTGCTCAAGCCGGACGGCGCCCGTCACCTCGGCGCGCATGGCACGCAGGCCGAAGGTGGTGTCGCTGACCTGCTGCCCGGTCAGCGTGCTGACCAGCAGGGCGAAGAACCGCACGCCGGCCCGGCGGATCGGGTCCCTGGTCTCCTCGCCGCCCAGCCGGCGCGACCCGGTGACGAAGTCGGCGCGGCCCGCCACCACGGGCGCGAGCAGTGACTCGATCTCCAGCGGGTTGTACTGGCCGTCCGCGTCCGTGGTGACGATGTACGTGGCGCCGCCTTCGCGGGCGATCCGGTAGCCGAGCCGCAGCGCGGCCCCCTGGCCGCGGTTGACCGGGACGTCGGCGACGATCGCGCCCGCCTCGCCGGCTTCCTTCGCGGTGGCGTCGGCGCACCCGTCGGCGACGACGATCACCTCGGCGGGGAGCCCGCACACCGTGCGCGGCAGTGCCTCCACGACCGGGCCAACGGCGCCTTCCTCGTTGTAGGCGGCGATCACCAGCGCGACCGGCGGGAGCGTTACCACGCGCTCCCCGTAGCTGTCGGCGAGCTCTCGCAGCACGCCGTCGTCGGTCGCCGCGTCGGCAAGGTGGCCAAGGTAACCAAGGTAACCAACGTAGCCAAGGTCGGAATGGGTCACGCTGACTGCCCCCGCACGTCTTAGTCCACTGAAGTCTCGTCAGTGTAACGGTGGCGATGCCAGGAATACCTTGTATTTCTGCAGTACACAAAGCTGATTCGAACAAAAAAGTAACTAATGACGGGAAAATTCGCAAATTCTGCCGACAGAGCCGTTCCGCCCGGTGATGGGCGGCAGATGACGAATGCGTCGCACCCGGTGCCGGGCCGGGGAGCAACCGGACCCGGACGCGCGGTAGCCTGCCGGCGTGACAGGACGACAGCCAGGGCGAGGGGACGGGCAGGAGGCGTACCTGCTTGGCCTGCGGCTGCGCGGCAGGCGAGTGCTCGTCGTCGGCGGGGGAGCGGTGGCGGCCCGCCGGGTGCCGCGGCTGCTCACGGCGGGCGCGGACGTGGTGCTTGTCTCGCCGGCGGTCACCCCTGCCCTCGAAGAGCTCGCCACGCAGGGCAGGATCGACTGGCGGCCCCGCGCGTACGCCGACGGGGACTGCGCGAGCGCCTGGCTGGTCGTCGCCTGCACCAGCCGGCCGGAGGTCAACGCCGCGGTGGCGGAAGAGGCCGAGGCCAACCGCACGTGGTGCGTGCGCGCCGACGACGCGGCCGCGGCGACGGCCTGGACGCCGGCCTCGGGAACGGCGGGCGACATTAGCGTCGGGGTGCTCAGCGGCGATCCCAGGCACAGCGCCGCGATCCGCGACGCGATCACGGCCGGGCTGCGGTCCGGGACGATCGCCGCCCGGCACCACCGCAGCAGGCTCGCGGGCGTGGCCCTGGTCGGCGGCGGCCCCGGGGATCCCGGCCTCATTACCGTGCGGGGCAGGCAGTTGCTCGCCGAGGCGGACGTCGTGATCGCCGACCGGCTCGGGCCGCGTGAGCTGCTCGCCGAGCTGCCGCCCGACGTCGTCGTCATCGACGCGGCCAAGGTCCCCTACCGGCGGCAGATGTCACAGGACGAGATCAACGAGGCCCTTGTTGCGTACGCGACGAGTGGGAAGTTCGTGGTCAGGCTCAAGGGCGGTGACCCGTTCGTCTTCGGGCGCGGCGCCGAGGAGATGCTCGCCTGCCTGCGCGCCGGCGTGCCGGTGACCGTGGTTCCCGGCGTGACCAGCGCGGTCGGCGTGCCAACCGCGGCAGGCCTGCCGGTCACCCACCGGGGGACGGCACAAGACTTCCACGTGATCTCGGTCCACGTGCCCCCCGGCGACGAGCGCTCCACCGTAGACTGGCCCGCGCTGGCCAAATCCGACGGCACATTGGTGCTCCTGATGTCACTGGAGCGTATAGGAGCGGTCACAAGCACGCTCATGAAACACGGACGGCCGGGAGACTGCCCTGTTTCGGTAATCGCGGACGGTACCATGCCCACACAGCGCACAATTTACTCAACCCTAGAAGCCGTCGAGAGGCGACTGGCAGACGAGGGGTTCCGGCCACCGGCCGTGATCGTTATCGGCGGCGTGGTGACTATCGCTGCGGAACTCGCCGCGCTCGCCCGGGATCTGGGCGGCTAGGCAACGCTGGCGTGCGCGGGATGGTGGCCCCGGGCGCGCCCCTTCGCCGGTACCCCCGCTGGCGAGGGACCATAACGAGCATAAAACCTGGCGGGACCATGGAAGGAAAGGGCATGACGGCGGAACAATCGTCGTCGCCCGGTGGAAACGGCGAGCAGAGCGAGAAGAACGAGCCGAGCGCGACGCAAGCGCGCGGTGGTGAATTGACACCCGTGCCTGGTGCCAATTCGCCGGCGCGCGGGAATGAACCGGGTGTGCCTGCCGAGTCAGCTCCCGGGGGAGCAGTTCCCCCTAACCCCTGGGGTGCGCCCGAAGAAAAGGCAACCGAGTCGCAGCGGCAGCGGCCCCGGGTCCGGGTGGACGCCCGGCTGCTCGAGGCGACCCTGCTGAACCTGCGCAAGCGGGTCGCCGCCGTGCCGCTCGTGTTCGACATCCCCGGCGCCGATGAGGTCACCGCCGAGCGCGCCAAGCTGGTAAGCCAGATCGACGACTACCTGCTGCCCCGGGTCCGCCAGTCCGCCGCGCCGCTGCTTGTGGCTCTTGTCGGCTCGACTGGCGCGGGCAAGTCGACGCTGGTGAACAGCGTCGTCGGCACCCGGGTCAGCCTGACCGGGGTCAGGCGGCCGACCACGAACTCCCCGGTGCTCGCGTGCCATCCCGATGACATGCACTGGTTCGCGGAGAACATGTTCCTGCCGACGCTGCCCCGGGTGCGACAGGAAGGGCTGGCCAGGCCCGGGCGCGACGGGCTGCTCGTGCTCGCCGCCAGCGAGGGGATGACCAAGGGGATCGCCCTGCTCGACACCCCCGACATCGACTCCGTGGTGCGCGCGCACTATGACTTCGCGTACCAGTTCCTCGACGCCTCGGACCTGTGGCTGTTCATGACCAGCGCGAGCCGCTACGCGGACGCCCCGGTCTGGGAGCTGCTACAGCATGCCAGGGACCGCGGTGCCGCGCTCGGCATCGTCCTGTCCAGGGTCCCGCCGAGCCATCGCGCCGAGCTCGTCGGTCACTTCAACGCGATGCTCGACGCCAACGGGATCCAGGCGGAGAACCGGTTCGTCATCCCGGAGACCGGCATCGTGGACGGCGTCCTGCCCGACGACATCTTCCAGCCGATCAGGGACTGGCTGAACGAGACCGCCCAGCATTCCGACCGCCGGGTCGCGGTGCTCAGCCAGACGATGGCGGGGGTGCTCGACACGTTCAAGACCCGGGTGCCGCGGCTGGCCGCGCACGTGGACGCTCAGGTCGTGCTCAACACGCGGCTGCGCAGGGAGGCACAGAACGCCTACGCGACCGCGCTCGCGGAGTTCGACGACGGCACCCACGGCGGCCGCCTGCTGGCCGGCGAGGTACTGGCGCGCTGGCAGGACTACGCGGCAAGCGGCGACCTGGGTGCCGCGCTGCGCGGCAAGCGCGGCATGACGGCAATGCGGCGCGGTGGCAAGCGGGCGCGCACCGACGCGACCACCACCAGGCTCGCGGCGCTCGAGGC
>JAWWPV010000825.1:0-5995 GCA_033854775.1 Trebonia sp. | reverse complement strand
TCGGCACGACCGCCCTTGAGGTCGCCAGGGCGCTGCCCGCGGACTTCTGCGGGCGGGTGCTCACCAACTCCGTCCCCGTCGCCATGGAGCTGTCCGCCCGCGACCAGGTCGAGCTGCTGATGTCCGGCGGGCAGGTGCGCTCCGGCGACGCGGCCTGCTACGGCGCGCAGGCCGACGCCTTCTTCGCGCAGGTCTACGCGGACAAGGCGTTCCTCGGCTCGGGCGGAGTGCATGCTCAGGCCGGGCTCACCGACTACTACCCGCATGAGGTCGCGGCGAGGCGAGTAATGATCGCCCACGCCGGAGCCACTTACGTGCTCGCAGACTCCAGCAAGCTCGGCAAGGTCGCCGTGCACCGGGTCTGCCCGCTCACCCAGGTAACCGCCGTCATCACCAACGCCGATAACAGCGAGAGCGGAGCCGAGGCCGCGGATGCCCTTGCCGCAGCCGGCTGCGACCTGCTGCGGGCCCCCCTGCCAGCGAACGCTGGGCCAGAGGCCGCCCCGCAGCAAACCGATTAACCCTTCCCCTGAGGGAGACGCGATATCCATGGACCAGGTCACCACGTCGCCTGCCGAGGACGCTGAGCTCAGCAGATTCGGCTACAGCCAGCAGTTCACCCGCTCGCTGCGCCACTTCGAGTCGTTCGCCGTCGCGTTCTCATTCATCTCGATAACGACCGGCATCTTCACCACCTACGCCTTCGCCCTCGCGACCGGCGGCACCCGGTCCATCTGGACGTGGCTGATCGTCGTCGTGGGCCAGTCGCTCGTCGCCCTGCTGTACGGCGCGCTGTCGTCCCGCATCCCGCTGTCGGGGTTCTCCTACCAGTGGGCGTCGAGGCTGGCCAGCCCGCACGTGGGCTGGTGGTTCGGCTGGACGTCGCTCGCGTTCCTGACGATCGTCACGGTGTCCGTCGACTACGGCCTGATCCAGGTCGCGTTCCAGCCGCTGATCGGTGAGGCGTACACCCCGACGAGCGCGGCGCTGGAGACCCTCGTCGTGCTGGCCATCCAGGCCGCGATGATCATCACGTCTACCCGGGTCACCACCCGGGTGAACAACACGGCGGTGGCCACCGAGATCATCGGCATCGTCGGCCTGACCGTCGCGTTGCTCATCGTCGCGGCCGTCCGGGGCATGGGCCACTGGTCCAACCTCACCAGCACCGGCCCGGTGTCGGCCAGCGGGTACTACGCGTGGCTCGGCCCGTTCATGCTGGCCACGCTGCTCGGCGCGTACACGATCGTCGGCTTCGAGTCGGCGAGCAACCTGGCCGAGGAGACGCATGAGCCGCACAGGGTCATCCCCCGGGCCATGGTGCGTGCCGTCCTGCTGTCCGGTGGCGTCGGATTCGTGTTCCTGCTGGTCCTCGCGTTCGCCACTGACAAGGGCGCCTACTCAAGCTCGGCCCCGGTCGCATACATCGTCGGCAGCGTGCTCGGGAGCGTGGTGCAGAAGATCTTCCTCGTCTTCGTCGTCGTGTCGATTTTCGCCTGCGGGCTGGTCATCATGGTGACCAACGGCCGGCTGATCTTCTCCATGGCCCGCGACCGGCGGCTGCCCGGCCACCGGTTCCTCAGCCAGGTGCCGAGGAGGACCGGCGGGCCGTCCTGGGCCACCGTCGTGGCCGCCGTGCTCGGCGGGATCATCGTGCTGGTCCTGCTCGCCGACACCAACGCCCTGTTCACCCTGTTCACCGCCTCCACCATCATGCCCGCGCTGCTGTACGCGGGCACCGTGCTGCTCTACATAGTGACCAGGCGCGGGCACGGCCGCTACGGCAAGTGGGAGTGGCCGGTCATCGCCGGGGCCGTCATCTGGCTCGCCTACGAGCTGATCGTCTTGATCGGCCCCGGGGCGTTCCGCGACGCGCAGTACTACGTGCTCGGCGCGCTCGGCCTCGGGCTGGTGTTCTACGTCATCCAGCTGGTGACCGAGCCGGCCGCGATGCGGGCAACCCCGGAGCCCGAGTGAACATCCTCGCCATCGACCAGGGCACGTCGGCGACGAAGGCGCTGCTGATCGGCCCCGGTGACGAGGTCCTCGGCCGGGCGGAGGTCCCAGTGAGCACCATGGCCGTCGATGGCGACGGCGTGGAGGCCGACCCGGAAGAACTATGGCGCTCGGTCGTCAGCGCGGGCGGGCAGGCCCTGGCCGCCGCCCGCGCCCCGGCGCACGCGGTCGCGCTCGCTAACCAGGGCGAGACGGTGCTCGCCTGGGACAAGGCGACCGGGAAGCCGCTGAGCAGGGCGATTGTCTGGCAGGACCGCCGCTCGGCGGCCATCTGCGAGCGGCTGAGCAGCCGGGCGGGCGAGCTCGCGCGCATCACCGGCCTGCCGCTCGACCCGTACTTCGCCGCGCCGAAGATCACGTGGCTGCGGGAGAACGTCACCACCGACGGCGTCGTCACCACCACCGACACCTGGCTGCTGCACCGTCTCGGCGCGGGGTACGTGACCGACGCGGCGACCGCCTCCCGCACGCTGCTGCTCGACCTGGACGCGACCCAGTGGTCGGAGCAGGCGTGCGCGGCGTTCGGCATCGACCCCGGGGCACTTCCGCGCGTCACCGACTGCGCCGGGGTCGTCGGGGAGACCACGGTCTTCGGAAACAGGGCGCTTCCGGTCGCGGGGATCGCCGTGGACCAGCAGGCCGCGCTCTACGCGCACGGCTGCGTGCACCCAGGCGACGCCAAGTGCACCTACGGGACCGGGGCGTTCCTGCTTGTTACCACCGGGGAGCGGGCGGCACGATCGAACGCGGGCCTGTCCGCGTCGGTCGCCTGGCAGCTGGCCGGCACCGCCGCGTACTGCCTCGACGGGCAGGTGTACACGGCCGGGTCCGCGCTGCGCTGGCTGACCGAGATCGGCGTCCTCGCGGCTCCCGCGGACCTGGACAGCGCGGCGGGCACCGTGTCCGACTCCGGCGGCGTCACGTTCGTGCCCGCGCTGGCCGGCCTCGGCGCGCCGCAGTGGGCACCGCATGCCAAGGGGCAGCTCGCCGGCCTCACGCTGTCCACGGGAAAGGGGCACATCGCGCGGGCCGTCGCCGAGGGCATCGCCGCCTCCGTCGCGCTGCTGGCCGGGGCCGCGGCCGTCGACCTCGGCGGGCCGCTCACCTCGCTGCGCGTCGACGGCGGGCTGACCAGGTCGCGGGTGCTGCTGCAGGCGCAGGCCGACCTGCTCCAGGTGCCGGTCCTGGCCAGCCGCACCCCGGACGCGACCGCGCTCGGCGTCGCCGCGCTGGCCAGCCTCGCCATGGGCGAGCCCGGGTCGCCGTCGGCTGAGGTAGAGCTCACCGTGCACCCCGTCATTACCGCAGATGAAGCGTCGCAGCGGATGTCGCGTTACCGTCATTCGCTAGCTGCCTCCCTGTCATGAGCTGGGACGTAGCGATCGTCGGCGGTGGCGTGGTCGGCACGGCCATCGCCAGGGAACTGGCCGGCTACCAGCTGCGCTGCATCCTGCTTGAGGCCGCCGACGACATCGGCACGGGCACGTCCAAGGCCAACACCGCGATCCTGCACACCGGGTTCGACGCCACGCCGGGATCGCTGGAGAGCCGCCTGGTGGCGCGGGGCAGCACCCTGCTGCGCGATTACGCGCAGCGCACCGGGATCGCCGTCGAGCGGACCGGGGCCCTGCTCGTCGCCTGGACGCGGGAGCAGGCGGACAGCCTGGACACGATTGCCGGGAAATCGAGGGCGAACGGGTACACCCGCATCCGTTCGGTACCCGTATCTGAGGTCTACGAGCGGGAGCCAAGCCTCGGGCCAGGCGCGGCCGGCGGCCTGTGGATTCCCGACGAGTGGGTCATCGACCCGTGGTCGGTTCCGCTCGCGTTCGCGACCGAGGCGGTACGCGGGGGCGTGGCCCTGCGCCTCGGGACGCGGGTCACTAAGGTATCGGCCTTGCCCGGCGACGACGGGTTCGACCTGACCGTGGCGCCCGGGGAAGCGCCGGTCCGCTGCCGGTTCGCGGTCAACGCGGCGGGGCTGGCGAGCGACGACGTGGACAGGATGTTCGGCGGCGTCGGCTTCACGATCCGGCCGCGCAAGGGGGAGCTGATCGTGTTCGACAAGCTCGCCCGGCCGCTGCTGTCGTCCATCATCTTGCCGGTTCCCACCGCGCGGACGAAGGGGGTGCTTGTCGCGCCCACCGTGTTCGGCAACGTGCTGCTCGGGCCGACCGCGGAAGACGTCGCGGACCGGTCGGACACCTCGACGAGCGCGGCCGGGCTGTCGGCACTGCTGGCCGCCGGGCGGCGGATCCTGCCAAGCCTGGAGCACGAGGAGGTGACCGCGACGTACGCGGGGCTGCGCGCCGCGACAGAGCACTCGGACTACCAGGTGGGCGTGCACGGGCGGTACGTCCGCGTCGCCGGGATCAGGTCGACCGGGCTGACGGCGTCGCTCGGCATTGCCGAGCACGTCGCTGGCTTGCTGGGGGAGGCGGGCCTGCCGCTGAAGTCGCGGGCCGCCGCCGACCCGGCGGTGCCGCGGATGCCCTACCTGGGGGAGGCCGGGCGGCGTCCTTACCAGGACGCGGAGCGGATCGCGGCGGATCCCGCGTACGGCGAGATCGCCTGCCACTGCGAGCGGGTCACCCGGGGCGAGATCCGCGACGCGCTGGCCGGCGACATCCCGCCCGCGGGGCTGGACGGGCTCCGGCGGCGGACCCGTGCGATGAACGGCCGCTGCCAGGCGTTCTACTGCGGCGCGGCGGTGTCCGCGATATTCGGCGAGGCGGGCAACTCGAACAGGACCGGGGGACATCATGGACGTTGACGTCCTCGTCGTCGGGGCCGGGCCGGCCGGGCTGGCGGCCGCCACCGAGTTGCGCCGCCTCGGCGTGCCGCGTGTCCTGGTCGCTGACCGGGAGGCAGAGCCTGGCGGCGTTCCCCGGCACAGCTGGCACACCGGGTACGGGCTGCGCGACCTGCACCGGGTGCTGTCCGGCCCGGCGTACGCGCGGGCCCTGACAGGGGCCGCGATCCGGTCGGGAGCGGAGCTGCGGACCGGGTGCACCGTCACCGAACTGCGGGCTGACGGCACTGCGTTGTCGGCGGTCGTGACCAGCGCGTCTGGCATTGAGGAAGTGCACCCGGCGGCGGTGCTGCTCGCCACCGGGTGCCGGGAGCGGCCCCGGGCGGCGCGGCTGGTGCCCGGCGACCGGCCGCCTGGCGTGCTCACCACCGGCGAGCTTCAGCAGCGCGTCTACCTCGGCGGGGAGCGGCTGGCGGGTCGTGCGCTCGTGGTCGGGGCGGAGCACGTGAGCTTCTCGGCCGCGGTGACTCTCGCTCACGCGGGTGCCCGCGTGGTAGCCCTGGTCACCGAGCACGAGCGGCACCAGAGCTACGCCGCCTTCAGGCTCGGCGCCGCGCTGCGCTGGGGTATCCCCGTGTGGACGTCGTCGGCCGTGACCCGGGTGACCGGCGCTGACGGACGGCTGGCCTCGGTGGACGTGACGGACGTGACGGACGTGGCTGGCGGGCAGGCGCGGACGGTCGCGTGTGACTGGCTTGTGTTCACCGGAGACTGGATTCCCGACCATGTGCTCGTGCGGTCTTCAGGCCTGGCGCTCGACGCTGGCACGCGCGGCCCGGCGGTCGACGGGGGCCTGGCGACGTCGGCTCCGGGCGTGTTCGCCGCGGGGAACCTCGTCCATGCGGCCGAGACCGCCGACGTGGCGGCGCTGTCCGGCAGGCACGCCGCGAGGCAGATCGACTCGTTCCTGGCTGGACGGGCTTCCCGCGCGCCGGCGCGGATCCCGGTCGTCGCCGAGCCGCCGCTGCGGTGGATCTCGCCGAACGCCATCGCCGCCGACCGGGTGCTGCCGCCGCTCGGCCGGTTCACGCTCCGGGCAGCGGAGTACCGGCGGCTGGCCAGGCTGGAGACCCGGCAAGACGGCAGGCTGCTGGCCAGGACGCGGCCATTGCGGCTGATCCCAGGCCGCCCTGTCTACCTGCGCGCCTCGTGGCTGGCCAGGGTGGA
>JAWWPV010000824.1:0-5142 GCA_033854775.1 Trebonia sp. | reverse complement strand
TCGGTCGCGGACAGGACCGCGTGGATCTCCTCAAGCGGCATGTCGAGGTCGCGGAAGCGGCGGATGACCTGGGCGGTGGCGATCTGCCCGGTACCGTAGCGCCGGTACCCCGTGCCGAGGTCCACGTCGGCCGGCTCGAGCAGGCCGATGTCGTGGTAGTGGCGGAGCATCTTCACGCTCAGGTGCGTCGCGCGGGAGAAATCCCCGATCGTCAGCGTCGGTTCCACGATCCCAGTCTCGGGCCTCCCATGGTGGGAGGGTCAAGCCGCCCCCTGGCCCTTGACTCTCCGCCGCGGGCAGGTCCGAGGCTGGGTCCAGTGGCCGGGACGTCGGCCGCACGGAGCCGATATGTGAGGGAGTCACCCTGATGACCAGCAATTCCAGCGCCAGCGCCGCACTGCCGCCCGTCGTGACCAAGTACATCGAGGCGGTCAACGCCTTCGACACCGACGCGATCATGGACACGTTCGCCGATGACGCCTACGTCAACGACAACCGCCGGGAGATCTCGGGCACCGATGCCATCAGGAAGTTCATGAGCAAGGAGTTCGTCGGCGACCACGTCACCATGGAGGTCCGCGAGGTCGTCGACCACTACGGCGACATCATCGTCCGCGCGAAGTTCGACGGCACCTACGACAAGACCAACCTGCCCGGGGAACTGGTCATGACCAGTTACTTCGCCATCCGCGACGGCAAGATCACCAGCCTGACGGTGATCTTCAACCAGCCATCACCGTACTGAGCCGGGGCTCGCCGGGCGGCCATTCCTGTGACCCGGCCCAGGCGAGCGAGTCCTCAAGCAGCGTGCCGCCACGCGTCGGCCAGCGCCGTGTAGCTGCCCTTACGCCGCTCCCGGTCGAGGCTCGGGGTGACGACCACGATCTCGTCGGCCCTGGCCTGTTCCTTCATCTCAAGGAGCCGCTGGGCGACGACCTTGGGCTCGCCGGTCACCATCCGGCCGTCGTCGCGGCGGGATTCCCGGAATTCCGCCGACCGCGCGAAAGCGCGCACCACCTCGGGGCGCAGCGGCTCCCTGTCGCCGCGCCTGATGCTCTGCATGGTCAGCGTCCACGCCGCCTCGAACTGGAGTACCGCCTCGTCGTCATGGCTGGCGAACGCGAGCACCGACATGGCCGAGTAAGGCGAGTCTCCCTCGTGGCGCGGCGTGAAGTCGCGGCGGTACTCGCGCAGCGCCTCGAACGCCAGGTCGGGACTCATGTGATGCGCGAACACCGCGCTCATCCCGTTGACGGCCGCGAAGCGCGGGCCGTAGCCACTCGAGCCGAGCACGAACAGCTCAGGCCGCTCCGGCACGACGGGCGCCGCCACCAGGGAAGCGTAGGGATGATCCGCGGGGAAACCGTCGCCAAGGAACGCCAGGAGCTCCGCGACCTGCCCGGGAAACTCCGCGCCCGCGTCGGTGCGCAGCCCGCGCCGGAGCACGTGCGCGGTGAGCTGGTCTGTTCCCGGTGCCCGGCCGAGCGCCAGGTCGACGCGGCCCGGGTACATGGCGAGCAGCGTCCGGAACGTCTCGGCGACCTTAAGCGCGGCATGATTGGGCAGCATGATGCCGGCGGCGCCCACCCGGATCCGGGAGGTATGCGCGCCGACGTACGCCGTCAGCAGCTCGGGCGCGCTGCACGCGAGGCTGTTCATGTTGTGATGCTCGGACACCCAGTAGCGCCGGTACCCCGCCGCCTCGATGGCGCGGGCGATGGAGGCAGCGCCGGCCAGCGAGTCGGAGGCTGCCTCGCCGTACTCGATGCCAACGAAGTCAAGCACGGCCAGCGGGAGCGAATCCTGTTCGGTAGTCATCAAACAGGACAAGTCCAGGCCGGCCGGCGGCTATTCCCGGAAGGTACCGCCCGTACCGGCGCGCCCGGTGGAAGCGAGGGGTGGTGCGGGCTGTGAGGCAGCGTTACGCACCCGTTCGGGCTAAAAGGCTGTTGATTTTTCCGAACGGGTGCGTGGCTACACGCCTTCGGCCACCGTGAACTGGCTGAGTTTGGGCGCGGCGGCCAGGATCGAGCCGAGGTCCGAGGCACCCTCGGCGGTGGCCCGCCACGCGCGGTAGGCCCGGTCATGCTCGAGTGACTCCCAGGTCTCATAGACGACCACGTGGGCCGGGTTGTCGCTATCGACCAAGACCGTGACGCCCAGGCAGCCAGGGAACGCGCGGGTGCCGGTGAGCGTCGCGTGCAGCACCTGGTTCGCCTTTTCCAGCGAGTCGGCCTTGAGCTCCAGATCGAGAATTGCGGTTATCGCCACGGCTGCTCCTTGTGGTCACGGTGATCAGCAGACACAACCCTCCCGCAGCGCCGCACGCGGGTTAATGTGCCAGGTCTCAGCAAATCACCCGCGCGGTAGTCACCTGACAACAGCCGGCGCCCCGCCCGCGGGGTGGTCCTGCTGCCGGACCCGGCGGTGGACGGGCCTCTTCGTGATCACGGGTCAGGCTGCGCTGACCCCGGTTGGCGCGTGGTCGTGACGAGGTCGGCGAACGCCTGGGTGACCGGGGACAGCCGCCGGTCGGCGGGGACGATGAAGGCCACGGTGAAGGTGACGGCGGGCCGCAGCGGCACGCCCGTCAGGCCCGCGTCCACGATCATCGACTCCGGGAGGATGGCCAGCCCGAGCCCGGCGCGGACAAGCGACGCGTGGATCGACCCGTCCGGGACTTCGATGCCGATCGACCGCTCGACGCCTGCCTTGGCAAACAGCTGGTCGGCGACCGTGCGGGTGCCCCAGCCCGGCGTGTAGTCGACGAACGGCTCGCCGGCCAGCTCGCTGACCGAGACGACGGCGCGGCGGGCCAGCGGATGATCGGGCAGGCAGCCGAGCAGCACGGGCTCGGAGGCCAGGGTCGTCGCTGTCAGCCCCGGCGGGTCCGGCCCGCTGACGGCCACGAAGGCGGCATCCAGGGTGCCGCGCCGGACATCGGAGATCATCTGCGCCGACCCGCCGGGAGCGGTCGTCGGCTGGATGTCCACGAGCGGCCGCTCGCGGTGGAACCGTGCGATCAGCGAGCCGACGTCGATCACGCTGATCACCTGCATCATGCCGAGCCGCAGCGTCCCGCGCAGGCCTGCCCGGGCGCCGGACACCGCCGCCTGGGCGCTGGCGGCCGCGTCGAGCGTGCGGCGCGCCTCTGGCAGCAGGACGCGGCCGGCGTCGGTCAGCCTGACCTCGCGCGTGGTCCGCTCGAACAGCTGGACATGAAGCTCGCGCTCCAGCGACCGGATGGACACCGACAGGGCCGACTGGACGAGGTGGAGGCGCCGGGCGGCCCGGGTAAAGTTCCGCTCCTCGGCGACGGCGACGAAGTGCTCAAGGTGCCGCAGTTCCACTATTAATTCCCGTTGGGCATGAGTGTGATCACAATTTTTCGTTGGACATGATTAATCCTGTCGACCATCCTGGCAGTGGGGGCCGCAAAAAGGCAAAGACCTGCGGAAAGCAAGCGACGGATGGAACGACATGACCGCACCGACGGGACAGACAACAGCGCTACCAGGGACTTCGGCGTGGGAACCCGCGCGGCGGACCCGGCGCCAACGCCACCACTCGGTCGCGTTCTGGGTCGTGGCGGCCGCCTTCTGCGTTAACCTCGCGTTCTCGGCGGTCCCGACCCCGCTCTACGTCATCTACCAGCAGCGCGACCACTTCTCCACGCTGATGATCACCGTGGTGTACGCGGTATACGCGATCGGCGTGATCGGCAGCCTGTTCCTCGGCGGGCACGTCTCAGACTGGGTGGGACGGCGCCGGGTGCTGGTCCCCGCGCTCGCCGTCAACGTGCTGAGCGCGGTGCTGTTCATCGCCGTTCCCAGCCTGCCCGGCCTCATCATCGCGCGGGTCGTCTCCGGCGTCTCGATCGGGCTCACCACCGGGACCGCGACCGCGTACCTGGCCGAACTGCACGTGGGGGCGGGCGGGTCGCCGACGGGCCTGCGTCCGCAGGTGGTGGCGACGGCGTCCAACCTCGGCGGGATCGGGGTCGGGCCGCTTGCCGCCGGGCTGCTCGCGCAGTTCGTGCCGCTGCCGCTGGTGATCCCGTACGTGATCTTCGGCGGGGCGCTCGTGGTGCTGGCGCTGCTGATCGCCTTCGCGCCGGAGACGGCCAACCGGCCGGACCCGCGGCCGGCCTGGCGGCCGCAGCGGGTGGCGATACCCGCGCACGCCAGGGGCACCTTCTTCGCCGCGACGGGGGCCGCGGCGGCGGCGTTCGCGGTCTACGGCGTCTTCAACTCCCTCATGCCCGGCTTCCTGGCCGGCACCATGCACGAGACCTCGTACGCGGTCGCGGGCGCCATCGCCTTCTCCGCCTTCGCCGCCGGGGCGGTCGCGCAGATCGCGCTCGGCAAGGCGGGCATCGCCACCACGCTGAAGGTATCGGTGCCGGTGCTCTTCGCAGGCCTTGCTCTGTTCACCATCGGGATGTGGCTGCCGAGCCTGCCCGTGTTCGTAATCGGCGGGATCGTCACCGGCGCCGGCGCCGGCCTCGTCTTCCGCGGCTCCCTAGTGGCCGCGGTCGGCACCGCGCCGCCCGAATCCCGCGCCGAGGTGCTGGCGGGCTTCTTCCTCGGCGCCTACATCGGGCTCTCCGCACCGGTGATCGCGCTCGGCGTCGCCACTGAATACCTGCAGGCCCGTGACGTCATGCTGGTATTCGTGGTGCTCGCCGCCGTCGCCATCGCCGCAGGCGCGCGGGCCGTCCTGCGCCGCCACAGCGATAGCAATTCCCGGGCCTGATAGCAGGAACTCTCGCTCGTTCTGGAAATTCAAAAAATGGATAGGGAACGGACCGGGGTTACTCCTCCCCGGCCCGATCCTGACGCCGCCGCCGCGCCCTCGGCTCTCCCGCATCTGACGGCCACGGATGATACGCGCGTTGCCGAGGAGCTGCGGTCAGGCGGCGGTGCGTTCACCGACAGGCCGGCGGCGCAGGGCCGAGTTCAGCAGGGCCGGGGGCAGGTAGGCCTGGTCGAGCGTGCCGACGTCGGCGCCGGGCGGGACGATCTCGTCGATCCGGTCGAGGATGTCGTCGGTGAGCGTGACGTGGGCGGCGGCGAGCAGGTCGTCGAGCTGCTCCTTCGTGTGCGGCCCGATGATCGCGCTGGTCACGCCGGGATGATCGAT
>JAWWPV010000823.1:0-2811 GCA_033854775.1 Trebonia sp. | reverse complement strand
CCGCTCCCCGGCGGGAAGGGGGATCACCCGGGGCGCGAGGAAGGCGACGGCGAGGCCGACGGGGACGTTGACGAGGAACACCGCGCGCCAGCTCGTCCACTCCACCAGCACGCCGCCGAGTACCTGGCCCGCGACGAAGCCGACGGACGCCATCGACCCGTAGAGCCCGATGGCCCTGGTCCGCCGCGGCCCTGGCGGGAAGCTCGTCGTGATCAGCGACAGCGCGGCGGGCGCCACGAGCGCCGCGCCCGCCCCCTGCACGATCCTGGACGCGACGAGCAGCACCGGGTCGCCTGCGAGCCCGCCCGCCAGCGAGGCCAGCGAGAAGACGACGAGGCCGACGATGAAGATGCGGCGGCGGCCGAGCATGTCGGCCGCACGGCCGCCGAGGATCAGCAGCCCGCTGAAGGCGATGGCGTACCCGGTCACCACCCACTGCACCACCGAGGTGGCCACGCCGAAGTCACGCTCCATTGACGGCAACGCGATATTCACAATGGTGAAATCGAGCACCACCATAAACGAGGCCACCAAGATCAACCCGAGTCGTAGGCCCGATCGCGCCGTGTCCTGGTGAATATCTCGCTCATTGTGGGTAGGGATGGCGGGAGCATCCGGGACGGACGCGCGCTCTGCGGGCATGGCACCAATCAGGTACGAGGCGGATGGGGTGCGGAACCAGCTAGCTTCAACTCCGACGATCTCCGAGGGCATGCCCGCGCGCAATGTTCGGCTCGTCACACTCCCCCGACCTCGCTGAACGCCCCCAATTAGGCGAGGACTAAGAACGCGACATATCTTGTTACCATGGATGTGGGCGATCGCCCGGTCGGGAGCCATCCCGTCCGGGGGATAACGGTTATCAGGAGGTAATCATGAGCCGGATCAAGGAACTGACCGCGCGGCTGTCGCAGTGGTGGAACTCAACCACCAAGGCCGCCAGGCAGCAGCGCGCAGAAAGGACCGCGGGCCTGCGCCACGGTGCCACGGCCGGCGCTCAGCGGGCGGCCAGCCGGGTGCACGAGTTCCGCGACAGCGAGCGGGGCCAGCGCGCCGCCAGCAAGCTGAGCGACCTGCGGGGCAGCGAGACGGCCAAGCGCGCCGAGGCCGCCATCAACGACCTTCGCGCCAGCGAGGCCGCCAAGAAGGCGGAGGGCGCCCTGTCCGACCTGCGCCAGCGCGAGCCCGTCACGAAGGCCGAGGAGAGCGCGCGCAAGGTCATGCACGACCTGTTCAGCGGCGGCCCCGACGGCTCAAAGCCTGCAGGCGACGCCAGCTGAAACCTGCCGGGTTACGCCAGGCCCGCCTGTTCCGCCGCCCGGAGCGCGAGCGCGTCCGGGTCGGCGGCGGGCAGGCCCCTGGCGGCGAACCAGGTCGCTACGTTCCGGGCGTCCCTGGCCAGGTAGTCGCGCCCCGTCGGGTGCGCGATGACATCGACCACCTGCGGCAAGTCGATCAGCACGAGCCTGCCCTGGTGCACCAGCAGGTTGTACGGCGACAGGTCACCATGCGCGAGGCCGTGCCTGGCGAGCGTGCCGAGCGCCGCGGTGAACTGCTCCCACAGGCTGGCGAGCAGTTCGTCGCCCGGGCGGGTCTCGGCCAGCCGCGGCGCGGCGGTGCCATCGGCGTCGCCGATGAACTCAAGCAATACCTCGGTGCCGGTGACCTGCACGGGATACGGGACAGGGACCCTGGCGGCGTGCAGCCGGCCCAGCGCGGTGAACTCCGCGTTCGCCCACTGGCTGGCGATCACTTGCTTGCCGAACGCGCTCCGGCTGGCCGTCGCGCGGTTGACTCGGGACTCCCTGACCCTGCGGCCCTCCAGGTAGCCGGCGTCGCGGTGGAACAGCCGGTGCTCGGCGTCCCTGTACCGCTTGGCCGCGAGCAGGCAGGACCGGTCGGTGCCGGGAACGTGGCGGCGGATCAGGTAGACGTCGGCTTCCTTGCCTGTCTTCAGGATGCCGAGTTCGCTGTCCACCGCGGCGAGGTCGGTGACCAGCCACTTCGGGTGAGGTCGCGGGCCGCGCTCCGTTGGGGTGGACTGGTCCCAGGTGGACCAGCGGTCGCCCTCCGGCAAGCCATCGGTCGCGTCGTGGGCGTCTTCGGCCCGGAGCCTCGGCCGGTGCCTGTCGCGCTTGGCGTAGGCCGGCTCATCTTCGTCGAACTTGCCGCGCTTTCTACCGCGGCGGGTGACCCCGTAGTCGTCGGAGTCCGCGCTGTCGCGCATGGGTGGTGCTCCTCATGTGGGCTGCGGTCAGGACAGGGCAAAGAAGGCCCCAGGCGGGCGTAGTCAATTGACCTCTCCTTCCGCTCAGCCGGCCATGAGGCCGGCACCAACCAGTGCGCCTGCACTCTCCCACCGCGCGCCACCGGCTAGCAACTGATTTATCGACGCACCGGGACGCGTCTTGGGAGTTTCGCTCCCGGGGCCGGCTGGGTGGGAGGAGTCAGGCGGCCCCGGGAAGCGACTGCGGTGGTTGGCCGGTTTTGCTACTTGACCGTCTGCTTGACGGTTAGCTGGCCGTTGCGCATCGTGCCGAGGCGCTGGGCGCGGCGGGCGATGACGCTGTCGTGGGTGACCATGACCATCGTCAGGCCGTTGTCCTGCCAGAGCTTCTCAAGCAGGGCGATGATCTCGTCGCGGGTGTCCTCGTCGAGGTTGCCGGTCGGCTCGTCGGCGAGCAGCACCTTCGGCTCCTGGACCAGCGCGCGGGCGATCGCGACGCGTTGCTGCTGGCCACCGGATAGCTCGGACGGCAGGTGCTTGGCCCGGTCGGAGAGGCCGACCGAGGCAAGCGCCTCGGCGGCCCG
>JAWWPV010000822.1:0-2730 GCA_033854775.1 Trebonia sp. | reverse complement strand
CCACGGTGACCCGGCCAAGACCGCCGCGTCCCGCGACCCGAAGGGACGCGGATGGACCACCCTCGGTGATGTTGGCTATGTGGACGAGGACGGTTTCCTCTACCTCACCGACCGGGTCTCCCACATGATCATCAGCGGCGGGGTGAACATCTACCCGCAGGAAGCCGAGAACCTTCTCGCTGTCCACCCGAAGGTCGCTGACGTTGCTGTCATCGGCGTACCCGACCCCGACATGGGCGAGCAGGTCAAAGCGGTCGTGCAACCGGAAACGATGGCAGATGCTGGACCGGAGCTCGCGGCCGAGCTGATCGCTCACTGCCGCGACCACCTCGCCCACTACAAGTGCCCCCGGTCCGTCGACTTCCGCGCCGACCTGCCCCGCCACCCCACCGGCAAGCTCCTCAAGCGCGTGCTCCGCGACGAGTACGCCCGAGCCTCTGCCCGCAGCGGGCAGGAGATCGCTCGATGACCCTCACCGTGACTGAAGCGGGACTCACCCTCGCCGACCCGGCCGCGTACGCCGACGAGGGCCGGCTGCACGAGTCGCTCCGGCTGCTGCGCCGCCAGGCCCCGGTCCACCGGGTCGAGGCGCCCGGGTTCGACCCGTTCTGGGCCATCACCCGGCACGCCGACATCATGGAGATCGAGCGGAACCACACGCTGTTCCACAATGCCCCCCGGCCGCTGCTGGCGACGGCTGAGATGGACGCCCTGCAGCGGCAGCGGGACGCTGACGGCACCGGCCTTCGCACCCTCATCCACATGGACGATCCGCAGCACCGGGTGGTACGGGCGATCGGCGCCGACTGGTTCAGGCCGAGGGCGATGCGGGCGATGGAAGAACGCGTCCAGGATCTCGCCCGGCACTATGTCGCCCGGATGAGCGAGTACGGCGGGGAGTGCGACTTCGCCACGCAGGTCGCCGGGCACTATCCGCTGTATGTGATCCTCTCTCTGCTCGGCCTGCCCGAATCGGACTTCCCCCGGCTGCTCAAGCTCACCCAGGAACTGTTTGGCGGCGATGACGATGAGTTCCGGCGCGGCAGCACGCCGGAAGAGCTGCTCGCGACCCTGCTGGACTTCTTCGCCTACTTCCAGGACATCACGAACGCGCGCCGGGCAACACCGACTGACGACCTGGCGTCGGCGATCGCCAACGCCCGCGTCGACGGCGAATTCCTCTCCGACATCGACATCGCCTCCTACTACGTCATCATCGCCACGGCGGGCCACGACACCACCAGCTCCACCATCTCCGGTGGCCTGCATGCCCTCGTCCAGCATCCGGGCGAGCTGGCCAGGCTGCGAGACCACCCCGACCTGCTGCCGACCGCCGTGGACGAGATGATCCGCTGGGTCACCCCGGTCAAGGAGTTCATGCGTACCGCCACCGCCGACACCCAGGTGGGCGGGGTCACCATCAAGGAGGGTGAGGCGGTACTGCTGTCCTATCCCTCGGGCAACCGCGACGAGGCGGTCTTCGCCGACCCGTTCCGCTTCGACGTCGGCCGCGACCCCAACAAGCATCTCGCGTTCGGGTTCGGCGTCCACTACTGCCTCGGCGCCGCGCTCGCCCGGATGGAGGCCCGTGCCCTGTTCGCCGAGCTGCTGCCCCGCCTGGAGTCCATCGAGCTCGCCGGGCAGGCCGAGTGGACGGCAACCACCTTCGTCGGCGGTCTCAAGCACCTCCCCATCAGTTACCGCCTGAAGGAATGACTGTCGCGCCATGCAAGACTCGAAGCCATGGGCTCAAGAGTCGGCGTGCGGGGACGACCTGCCGACCCCGGCATTGAGAACCGGGTGCTCACAGCCGCCCTCACCGTGTACGGGGAGGTCGGCTGGGCCGGATTCACCGTTGACGCTGTCGCCCGCCGCGCGCCGGTCGGCAAGGCGGCCCTCTACCGCCGCTGGCCGACCAAAGAGGACCTGCTCCTGGCCGCCCTCGAACGCCTTTCCGAACCACCGGATGACCAGGCGGACCTCACTGACCTGCGCGGCTGCCTGATAACTATCGCCGGGCAGGTCATCGCCATGTACGTCGGCCCCAAAGCCATGGTCCTGCCCCGCGTCCTCATCGAGGCCGGACAGTACCCCCCGCACTTCGACGACATGGTCCAGAACATCGTCCGGGCCCGCTTCACCACCGGCCAGTCCATCATCCAGGCCGCCCTCGACCGCGGCGAACTCCCCCCCGGGACCTCCCCGGAGCTGATTGTCGACGCCATCATGGGCCGTGTCCTTCGTCTCATCGTGCTCACACCCGGCGCCCAGCGGCCCGCCATCCACGCCCAACGCGGTCAGCACGCCGCAGCCATCGCCGACTACGTCCTGCAAGCCGTCAGCCGCTGACCGCGCCGCGCCTGCTGACCGCTGTCATCACGCGGGACCACCGGGTGATGACAACGGTCAGCGAAATCCTCATGCGTGCCGGCGGGCAGGCCGGGGACAGCGCCATCCCGCCTGCGAGTCAGCCGGTCGGATTGATCTCGGTGTACCCGGCGCCAGCCACCGGCTGGCCGTTGATGACGCCGTGCACGGCGGTATCGCCTTCCCAGTAGACGACGCCCTGGGTCGAGGCCAGGTTAAGCTCCGAATTGACCAGATCCGGCGAGACGGTCAGGTACCCGCCAGGCAGGGTCACCCGCCACCCGGAGCCGTAGGTGATGCCGGTCGCCGGACTGGTCCACGAGCCTGTGGTCGCCTCGCTGAATGCCGACGGGTCCAGGTTCG
>JAWWPV010000821.1:0-3030 GCA_033854775.1 Trebonia sp. | reverse complement strand
GTCACCGTCTACGACTTCACCGTCACCGACATCCGCCCGGCCGGCGACTACCTCGACCTGGACGCGACGATCCGCTGCTCAAGCGGCACGTACATCCGCGCCCTCGCCCGCGACCTAGGCGCCGCCCTGGGCACCGGCGGCCACCTGACCGCCCTGCGCCGCACCGCCGTCGGCCCCTACACCCTCGCCACGGCCCACACTCTCAAAGAACTGGAAGACCAAGGTCAGTCGCCCGAACGGATGCGCCTGACTCCCCACGCGCACGGCGCTCTTCAGGCGGCCGGGGGTGGTGTCCCAGGCGATGCTGCCGCCGTCCCGGTGGTGACCCCCCTGGCCGAGGCCGCCGCCGCGGCATTCCCGCGCCTGGAGCTGACCGCCGAAGAGGCCCTGCGCCTAGCCCAGGGCGCACGCCTTCCCCTTCCGCCCGGTCAGCCGCACGAAGGCACGCCGCCGGGGCCAGCCGCGCTGAATCGCCCTGATGCCCCGCTGGCCGCTTTCGACCCCGACGGCACTCTGGTCGCTCTGGTGACCGTGGAGGACGGGCGGCTGCGTTCCCTCGCTGTCTTCGTCGACGCCGCTGCGAAGACGCGGGATACTTAGCGCCCCCCGGGGCCGTAGGTATCCCGCACCTTTCAAGAGCGCCCGCCGCGCTTACCCCTTGGCCGGCATGGCTAGGCTTGGTGCCGAGCTAAGGAGGGCCTGAGACTCGTGTACCGCTGGCAGGGCCTTGATGAGGTCCCCGCAGGATGGGGTGAGTCCGTCGTCACGATCGGCGTGTTCGATGGCGTGCACCTGGGTCATCAGCGCATCGTCGCGCGCGCCGCGGAACTCGGCCGTGAGCATGGCCTCCCGGTGGTGGCAATCACCTTCGACCCGCATCCGGACGAGGTGATCAGGCCGGGCAGCCACCCGCCGTTCCTCTGCTCGGCCAGGCGACGCGCGGAGCTGCTCGCCGGCCTCGGCGTGGACGCGGTGTGCATGCTCCCTTTCACGCTTGAGTTCTCCAGGAACGACCCCGATGAGTTCGTGCGCACCGTGCTCGTCGAGAAGCTGCACGCGGCGGCGGTCGTCGTGGGGGAGGACTTCCGCTTCGGCCACAAGGCAACAGGCGACGTGCAACTGCTCGACAAGCTCGGCGAGAAGTACGACTACACCGTTGAAGGGCTGCCGCTGCTCGTGCTTGACGACGTGACGATCTCCTCGACGGCCATCAGGACGCTGCTCACCGCCGGCGACGTGGCGGAGGCGGCGAGGCTGCTCGGCCGCCCGCACCGAGTTGAGGGCGTGGTCGTCCGCGGTCACCAGCGCGGCCGCCAACTCGGCTTCCCGACCGCGAACCTCGAGTCGCCGCCGCACACCGCGATCCCCGCCGACGGCGTCTACGCCGGCTGGCTCGCCACCCTGGACGAGGCCGGCGCGGAGATGAGCCGCTGGCCCGCCGCGATCTCGATCGGCACCAACCCGACGTTCGATGGCCAGGTCCGCACGGTCGAGGCGTACGCCCTCGACCGTACCGACCTCGACCTGTACGGCCTGCACGCCGCGATCGACTTCGCCGTCCGCCTCCGCGGCACCCTGCGCTTCGACTCCATCGAGGCTCTCGTCGAGCAAATGCACATAGACGTCGACCAGGCGCGAGATATCTGCGCGGCCGACTAGGGGAGCACGGGGAGACGCGCCGGCAGAACCCGTTCGGTATAATTGCTCATTCCGCAGTGCGTACAGAGTCCCTGCTGGCGCGTGGTACCGTGAAACGCTACCGGCAAGTCCGCCGGTCCGGGCTGGCTGCACCCTCATCGCGGCCGTCCGTCACGGGGAAACCCGCACTCTTTGAGAAATTTTAAGGAGCCACGTGCCGCTCGAAACAGAAGTTAAGCAGCAGATCTTTGCGGAGTACGCGATCAATGAGGGTGACACCGGTTCGCCGGAGGTCCAGATCGCGCTCATGACCCGCAGGATCAACGACCTGAACGAGCACCTCAAGGTGCACCAGCATGACCACCACAGCCGTCGCGGCCTGCTGCTGCTGGTCGGCCGCCGCCGCCGCCTGCTCGGCTACCTGCGGAACACCGACATCACCCGGTACCGCACGCTGATCGAGCGCCTCGGGCTGCGCCGCTAGCCAGGCCAGGCGGGTAAGTCCGCCAGGCCGGCCGTACGCCTTGGCGGGCCCGACACAGTGACGGTCTTTCCGCCACCGGGCCCGACACAGCGGCATCGGGGGGACGGGGCCGCCCCCTCGGGGGACAACGGCAGCCACCGGGGGCGACACTGGACCCGGTGACCTGGGGCCGGTACTGTTGGCTCTGGCCTGAGTGATAACAGAATACGAGCGAAAAAACACATCCCGTAGCCCCCGGCCCGAGCGCCTGGGCCGGTCCTCGGTAGTGGTCCCCGGAGCAGCCTAGCCCCGAGGACTTCGATCGAAGACCGGCCGGCTTACCCGCTGGCTTGCAAGCGGGTAGCCAGAGCCGACCACGGCACGGCGGCGGGTGGGTGCGGGATCTACCGCAAGGAGGTCTCACCCGTGAAGGGTGTGAAGAGCGCCGAAGCCGTTATCGATAACGGTGAGTTTGGCGTACGCAAAATCAGGTTTGAAACGGGCCGTCTCGCCCGCCAGGCGTCTGGATCCGCGCTCGTCGTGCTTGACGACGAGACCGTCGTCCTCTCGGCGACCTCCGCGTCCAAGCAGCCGCGGGAGGGTCTGGACTTCTTCCCGTTGACCGTGGACGTCGAGGAGCGGATGTACGCCGTGGGGCGTATCCCTGGCTCGTTCTTCCGCCGCGAGGGCCGCCCGTCCGAGGACGCGATCCTCACCTGCCGGCTCATCGACCGGCCGCTGCGCCCGTCCTTCGTCAAGGGCCTGCGCAACGAGATCCAGGTCGTGGAGACGATCCTCGCGCTGAACCCCGAGCACCTGTACGACGTGGTGGCGATCAACGCCGCGTCCATGTCCACGCAGCTCGCGGGCCTGCCGTTCGCCGGCCCGATCGGCGGCGTCCGGGTCGCGCTGATCAAGGACCAGTGGGT
>JAWWPV010000820.1:0-4431 GCA_033854775.1 Trebonia sp. | reverse complement strand
CTCCTTCTTCTCTTCGGCCGTGTATGCGCCCACCGGGTGGTGGATCTTCCGGAGCTGCCGCGGCGGCCGTTGGGCCGGCGTCCACGGTCGGCATGGAGGTTTCGCCCGGTACAACCGCGCCTCCGTTGCCGCCGGTGTCGCCTGCGTCGCACCTGGCTCAGATGGAGTCCATCTGACGACCAGATGGTCGCGGCATGAGCGGACCGGCAGCCGCGCCACTTCCGAGTTGGCAGGGCTGCGCTGGCTTACAGGTGCCGGTTAGCTGCCCGCGGGGTGGATGCGCAGCAGCTGCTCGGCGAACCGCCGTGCTGCCGGACTGGTCTCGCCCGCCGAGGGCAGGATCAGGTAGATGTGCCTTTCCAGGCGCACGCCCTGGACCGCGATGAGCCGCAGAACGCTGTCTGGTGCGGTCAGCACCGGGTACTGCAGGCCGGCTGGAGCGAAGCCGATACCGACGCCTGCGCTGACCAGCTCGAGGAATAGCTCCCAGTCGCCGACCTCACAGACGACGCGGCGCGGTATTCCTTCGCCGGCGAACGCGGCGTCGCTCAGCAGGCGAGCCGTCCACCCTGCGGGTACCTCGACGAACCGCTCGTTGGCGAGTTGTCTCATGTTGACCTCAGCCTGCTCCGCCAGGCGGTGATCAGCACGGCAGACGAGGTGCAGCGGCTCTCGCGCCAGGCGAGTCATCCGGACGCCCGGGACCTGGCTGACCGCGGGTCCGATCACGCAATCCAGTTCTCCCGTCTCGACCATCGAGATCATCGTCAACGCGGGCGCGTACTGCAGGCGCAGGTCGATGCCGGGATGATCGCGAGTGAACTCGCCGAGATAGGAAGCGAACGGCACCAGATGCTGAGCGGAGAGCGAGACGCCGAGGCGCAGTGTGCCGATGAGCACGTCACGGGTGTGGTGTACGGCCTGTTCCGCCTGCGCAGCGCTGGTCAGGGTCCGGCGAGCCGGGCCCACCAAAGCCTCGCCGGCCGCGGTGAGCCGGACGGGCCTGGTACCGCGGACGTAGAGGGGCGTGCCGAGTTCGCGTTCGAGGGCCTGGAGCGAGTTCGACAGGCCTGACTGCACGATGAGCTCGCGCTTGGCGGCGCGGGTGATGCTGCGTTCCTCGACCAGCGCCAGGAAGTGACGTAGCTGTCTGAGTTCCATCGGCCACCGCCTCCAGGCCTGAATTGCAGCATATCTGGACAGTGTCATCTGTCAGGCAGATGGGGTGTATCTGTGCGCACCGCCGCCGGACCGGCATCGGCGTTCCGACGGGCGTGGTTGACGCCGATGAACCAGTAGGAACACAGTCAGGACAGGAGATTCGCGAATGGCGGACCACTCGACGAATGGCGCCCCGCCACTGCAGCGCGGGGCCGCCTCCCGCGCAGCTAGCAACGGTTCCGCCGCCGCCGGCGGAACCGCAGACCTAGGAGCCGATCGACGATGATTATCGACTGGGACGTCCCGATCTCCATGGCCGACGGGACGGTGCTGCGGGCCGACGTGTTCCGTCCGGACGATGGCGCCCGGCACCCGATAATCATGACGCACGGCCCCTACGCGAAGGGGCTCGCGTTCCAGGAAGGCTATGCAGCCATGTGGGACAACCTGGTACGCGAGCACCCCGACGCCGTCGCCGGGTCGACGAACCGCTACCTGAACTGGGAAACCGTCGACCCGGAGAAGTGGGTCCCGGACGGCTACGCGGTCGTCCGGGTCGACTCGCGCGGCGCCGGGAACTCGCCGGGCTACCTCGACATCTTCTCCCCGCAAGAGACCCGCGACTACTACGAGTGCATCGAGTGGGCGGGCACCCAGGCGTGGAGCAACGGGAAGGTCGGGCTGCTCGGCATCTCCTACTACGGCGTCAACCAGTGGCAGGTCGCCGCGCTGCGACCGCCGCACCTGGCCGCGATCTGCCCCTGGGAAGGCGCAAACGACTACTACCGCGAGTTCACCCACCACGGCGGGATCCTCGACATCTTCGTCCGCCAGTGGTATCCGGTGCAGGTCAGCTCGGTCCAGTACGGGCTCGGGCCCGACGGCCCGCGGCACAATGTCACCGGGGCACTGATCGCCGGCCCGGAACGGCTCAGTGATGAGGAACTGATGGCTAACCGCGCGCCGACTATGCAGGAGCTGCGCGAGCACCCGCTGCTCGATGACTACTACGCCCAGCGGACGGCCGACCTGCCCCGCATCGAGGTGCCCGTGCTGTCAGCGACCAACTGGGCGCACCACTTGCACACCCGCGGCGGGTTCGAGGGATACCTCGGGGTGTCCAGCCAGCAGAAGTGGCTTGAAGTCCACGGCCTGCAGCACTGGGTCGAGTTCTACACCGATTACGGCGTCCGCCTGCAGAAGCGATTCTTCGGCCACTTCCTCAAGGGGGAGGACACCGGTTGGGACAGCCAGCCCCCGGTCGCGCTGCGGGTCCGCCGGGTCGACGGGGCGTTCGCCAACCGCACCGCCACCGCCTGGCCGGTGCCGGAGACCCGCTGGACCGAGCTCTACCTGGACATCGAGCAGCGCAAGCTGACGCCCAAGCCGGCCGAGGGCGGGCACCAGGAATCGTTCGAGGCGATGGGCGACGGGCTCACCTTCTGGACCGACCCCTTCGACTGGGATACGGAGCTGACCGGCCCGGCCGCGGCCAGCCTCGCCGTCTCATCGACCACAACCGAGGCCGACCTGTTCCTGACCCTGCGGGTCCAGGATCATGCGGGCAACGACGTGACCTTCCCCGCCGCCATGGACCCCCACGGCGGCATCGGGTTTGGCTGGCTCCGCTCTTCGTGATCATCCCGAAGGGCTACCGGCTCGGGGTCTCGGTCCTTGGCCGCGACTTCGAGTTCCCCGGAGACGGACCGTGGCCCGCGGCGTACGGCGTCTCCATGCGCGGCAACGGAATCTTCGTGCACACTGACGAACACGACCGCGGCGGCCAAGAGTTCCGCGGCGCGACCACGCTGTACACCGGCGGAGGACGAGGCAAGCTACTGCTGCCGTTTCTCAATCCCGCGGCCTAGAGCTGCGCAGAGGGTCCCTCCCAGCAGGAGCCCGTATGCCCTGGACGATTTTGGCGGTGACCGTGGCGGAGTATGTCATCAGGTGGCTGGCGGTCCACCAGGACCGCTCCGCAACGCGTTTGCAGACGCCATTAGGCCGTCGCGCTGGAGCTCGCCAAGCACATCATCAACTGTCACCGGGCGCCTAGTGCGTGAATCGACGATCTGCTGTACACAGGCCCACACAGCCTGCGAGTCGAAATCCATCACGTCACGCACGAAATTGTCAGGGGACTTCGGCCTGATGTCCCACTGGGCCAGCGTCTTCGCCGGGAAGTCCTTCAGGTTCCTGGTCACGATGAGCTGGGCGTTGACCTTGATCGCGGCGGCCAGGACGTGTCGGTCGTCAGGATCTGGAAGGTCAAGCGCCTCGATGAGGGGCTGATAGCCCGTCACCAGACAATCGCGCACAGCCCCGTTGATGAGCTCACGTAGGCGAGCTGCCTTCTCCCCCGTGATGTCCGGGCGGTTCTTCTGCAATGCCCTGAGCGTTTCGTCAATGATCTGGTCAGTCCACTTCGCCTGCACGAGATGAGGCTGCTGGGCGATGCGGATCAACAGGTCGCGCAAAGTGTTCGGGTAGAGCACGTTGGCGTCGTAAATCACGATGAAGGCCATGGTCAGTACAGGTCCAGCTCCTCGGTAAGCTCGGCGAGCTTATCGGCCGCAACGCGTCGGTCCAGATCGTCCCGGCGCTTGTAGTCCATCAGGTCCTCGAACCTGAGTCTCCGATGCCTTCCGACCTTGCGAAAGGGGATCTTGCCGGCCTCAAGCAAGCCGATCAGGTACGGACGCGAGACGTTGAGCATGTCCGCTGCCTGCTGCGTGCTGAGCTCCACTTCCTTCGGGAAGATCTGGACCCCGCGGCCCTGCGCCAGCAGTTCGAGGATCTGGGCGAACATGACCGCTGTCGCACGTGGGATGACCAGGGCGTCCTCGGTTCCGACTTCCCCGATGGCCTCAATGAGGTCGTCATCTGGGTGCCCTTCAAGGTATTCGTTGATGCGCCTAGCGGCGCGATCCGCGATCTCAGCGTCAACGTCCCCCGGGTTGATCGAGCCGATGCTGCGTGTAGGCATATTCGGCACCCCCTCTCAGTCGCATTATCCGCAACAAACGAAGCATTCGCAACCATACCCGGGGTAACTGTCGGCACACACGAGATGGCCAACGATGCTCATGCATCGCGCAGCCGTCCACGACACCGGGTGCCGCGTCCCAGCTGGCTGACGGGCTTGCCGCCGGCAGCCTGGGTGCTCGATCCGGCGGGGTCAATCGCCGAGTTCCGCGTCAGGCACTTCTGGGGCGCCATCACCGTGCGCGGCACGCTGAGGCCCGTGGCCGGCGAGGTACCCGAGGAGCA
>JAWWPV010000819.1:0-2939 GCA_033854775.1 Trebonia sp. | reverse complement strand
GGCGACGCCGACGCACGCGCCAGCCGGCCCCTTCACCCGTCACGGCGGCCTGGCCCGCCCCTTCCCTGACGACCTTCCGCCTGCCCCCGTGTCCACTCCGAGGATGAAGGCGCCCTTGGCGTGCGCGGGGACCGGCACGGTTCACGCGCGGAAAGGCGACTGTGCGCATGACCTCGCTCCACAGCCAGCGTTCCACCTGGCAGACCCCCGGACGATTGCCCGGCAGGCAACCCGGACCACCAGATCTGCCGACCGACCTGCCGCCCCCGGCCCGGCCGTCGCCCCTGGGCAGCGGCGAAATGTACCTGCGGGAGGGGACCGGGACTTATGACTGTGTCATCACATCCTCATACGCGCGGGGCAGGCACAGGCGCAGGCGTCGGCACTAGGGCGGCCCGGGACGAGGCAGCGGTGCTGTCCGTGGCCGGTCACCTGACCGACCGCGACCGTGAGCTTGTGCGCCTGGTGGCGCGGCACCGCGTGCTGACCACCGACCAGCTCGCCGCGCTCGCATTCGGGAACATCACCACCGCCAGGCACCGCCTGGCGGTGCTCGTGCGCCTGGGCCTGCTGCGCCGCTTCCGGCCGCACCTTCAAACCGGCTCCGCGCCGTGGCACTACGTCCTCGGCCCCATCGGCGCCGCGCTGCTCGGCCAGGAAGACCGCGACGAGAAAAGATGGCTGCCGATGGTCCGCGCGGATCGGCAGCTTGCCCTCGAACGCTCCCAGCGCCTGGGACACATGACCGGCGCGTCGTGGTTCTTCGTCGCCCTGGCGCGGCACGCCCGCGAGCACGGCGGCGGTGAACTCCTGAAGTGGGACGGCGAAGGCGAAGCCTCCGACTACCTGTACGCCCGCAGCCGCGAACTCGGCCCGCGCCCCGACGGGCTCGGCGTCTGGGTACAAGACGGAACCGACATCGCGTTCCTCCTCGAATACGACACCGGCTCCGAGCACCTGCCCCAGCTCGTCGGCAAGCTCACCGGCTACGCCGAGCAGGCCGGGACCAACACTGCGCTCACGATGCCGCTCCTGTTCTGCTTCCCGACCGCGCGCCGCGAGCAGTCCGCCCGCAAGGCACTCGCCGCCACCGCCGCGTCCCTCGACCTCCAGATCGCGACCGCCGCCCTCGACCCGCGCGTCACCTGCCCGGCCTGCGGCCCGGCGTGGATGCCCTTGCACGGCGGCCACCCGCCGATGCGGCTCATCGACCTGGGCGGCGTACTCCCCGACCCCTGTCGCACCGAACTCGAACACGACGAGCAAGACCAGCACGAGCTAGACCCCGCCGAGACCGGGTGGGATGAAGTGGAGTCGGACCGCCTATGACCAGCCCCGTCGCCCCCAGCTCACCGACCGGCGATTCCCTCAGCATCCCGCCCCCCTCGAACGGAACGTCACCGGCTGGGCCGCCGACACCGCAAGCACCCAGTGAAGCAGACCCGCCGGGAAAGAAGGCGGAAGACCTTTGCCCCGACCAGGACCCTGGGGGGGTGTCGCGAGAGCAGGGCCTCAGAGCGTGGGCTGCCGCGCTGGCGGCCGAGCTGCCGCCGTTGACCAGCTCGCAGGCGGCGGCGGTGGCCAGGATCGCCGCGCGGCTCGACGCCCGCAACCGTCAGAAGCCAGCGGCGTAACGCTCTCCCGGCCCTGGTACCGTCACCCATCTCCTGGTACCGGCGGCACCAGGAAGATGAAGGCTGCCCCCGCCGCGCGGACGTGCTCCCCCGGCGGCCGACCTGACCGGCGGAAAATCCCAGGCCACCACAAGCTCGTGCTGACAATAGAAGCTGCGGCCCGCAGGACCGGTGTTAGCGGCCTATTTACCTGCACATAGTGCCATGATCAACGGCAGCGCTCTTTGCGCGGCTCTAGCTGTCACGGAGCGCGACCGACCCTGTTGGCCTGACTGTGGCCAGACCGATCAGAACGCCGATTCCGCGCGCAAGATAATCAGGTTGCCGAAGCGCGTAGGCGTTCACAGATCGTCCAGTTCGGCGCGCCGTGTCCCGGGGGTGGCGCGCTTCGGATAGCACGATCGTCCAGGCCCTCGGGCTGGAAAGGGAGCGGTCGGCAAGACCGCTTGGCGTGCAGGGTCTTCTCGGTGCATTGATGCCATCAGGCCAGCAGACCGGACATGACGCATCAAATTGAATTGACTACTCAGAGTAACGGAAGCCGGATGGCATGTCAGATGTGACAAGCGCACTTGGCTAAACCCTTGCCAGGCAATCCCTGATCCGCTTTGCCGCATCTGCCGGCGAAATAGTGCTCACATCGATCTTTACAGTGTCAAGCGCATCGTATAGCGGTATGGCCGCTACGCTGCGCGCTATGATGTCCGGCTCCCGTTTTCCTTCTGCGATGTCGCGGCTCAATCTTTCCGACAAAGCCTGTTTACTGCTGACGAGCGAAAAGCAATGTATTGTGCAGTCGCTATGGTTTAGCCTGGCAATAAGGTCGTCCAATATCTTCTGCTGATGAAGCACCCAGCAGAAGATAACGTTCTCAAACTCCGAGCAATCGAGAAAGTTGTTGAGTAGGTGAGTGATATTGCTCTCCACCATCTTTTTTGTTTCGCCGGTGACCAAGAATGGACGCATATCCCAACACCAGTCGCCGTCAAGGAATACGTTCCGCGGGAGTATTTTCTGCAATTCGCGGCACGTTGTGGTTTTGCCAACGCCCGCCGTGCCGCCGACGATGATGAGGTTTTTCATATCGCAGCGCCCTGGCTGCCGAGGTGCCGGGCGAAGAACCGGATCGAGCTGTCGATCTCGAAGTCAGGGACTTCAAAGTGGCTGCCTGGGTTGGCGTGCAGGGTCTTCTCGGTGGAGCCGAGTGCGTCGAACAGCGTCAGCATGGAATCTCGCGGGTGCCCTGCATCGTCCCACTGCATCACGAACTCGACCGGAATCGTGATCCGCGGCGCAATGCTGATA
>JAWWPV010000818.1:0-3975 GCA_033854775.1 Trebonia sp. | reverse complement strand
GGGCGGGGACCAGCGTGGCATCCTTACCCGGCGGCACTCCGTGCCTGGTCGTTCTGCGGGATCTACCGCGCCCTCGTCCAGGGCGGCCCGGTCCAGGCCCCGTTCCTGGCCGCGCTCGCCGCGCTCGCCGGCTTCCTGCGCCGCAACCTGGAAACCGACGTCGGCGGCAACCACCTCATCAAGAACCTGAAGGCGCTCGCCGGGCTCGCGGTGTTCTTCGGCGACGACGCGCTGCTCACCCGGACGCTCAGTCGGCTGCGCCGGCAGCTCGCCGTGCAGGTGCTGCCCGACGGCGGCCATTACGAACGAGCGCCTGCGTACCACTGCCAGGTGCTCGGTGACCTCATCGACATCCTCGGCCTGCTGCGGGCCGCCGGGCGTGACGAACCGGCCGGGCTGCCCGAGGCGATCGCCGTGATGCGCGGCTGGCTCGGTGCGGTGCTGACACCGCAGGGTGGCGTACCGCTGCTGAACGACGGGTTCCCGGTAAGTCCCGAACTGCTTGCCGGGATAGCGCCCGCCGCGCCGCCCGCCGGCTCGCTTCACGTGCTGCCCGACACGGGTCTCGCCAGGGCCACGGTCGGCGGCTGGCATGTGCTCGCCGACATCGGGCCGCCCTGCCCGCGCGAGTTGCCGGCGCACGCGCACGCGGACAGCCTCAGCTGCGTGGTCCACATGGACGGCGAACCGCTGCTGATCGATACCGGCACGTCCACCTACGCGCCAGGGGCGGTACGCGACCGGGAGCGGTCGACCGCCGCGCACAACACCCTGGAGGTGGACCGCTCCGACTCCACCGAAGTCTGGGGGGCGTTCCGGGCCGGCCGCCGGGCCCGGGTGTTCGCGGTGTCGGCCAGCGCGGACGCGGAGACGGTGACAGTCGAGGCCGCGCACGACGGTTACCGGAGCTTGCCCGGGCGGCCGGCGCACCGCCGGCGCTGGTCGGTACGCGCGGACGAGTTGCGTGTCGATGACACGGTGACCGGGCGGGGACGGCACCGCATCACCGTGCGCTGGCACCTGGCGCCCGGCGCGGGCCTTCGGCTGGTCCCCGGCGGCGCCGTCGTCACCACCCCGGCCGGTGAGTTCCGCGTCACCGTGACCGCGACAAGTGAGCCGACCGTGACGGCCGCCGCAGCGCAGGTCGCCCGCGGGTTCGGCAGGACCGTTCTGGCACCCGTGCTCGCCTGCACCCTCCACGCCGAGCTGCCCGTGCGGATCAGCGCCGTCTGGCGGCGATCCGAACCCCGACAGGAGCCAACATGAAACAGATCGTCCAGCCAGTCAGCGGCGGCCCGGTGACGCTGCTCGACGTGCCCGGACCGGTACCTGAGCCGACCGAGGTGCTGGTCCGTACGGTCTCCTCGGTGATCTCCCCGGGCACTGAGCGGGCGGTCACGGCCCTGGCGCAGTCCAGCCTGCTCGCCAAGGCGCGGGCCCGGCCCGACCTGGTCCGGCAGGTAGTCAGGAAGGCCCGCACCGAGGGCATCGCGACCGCTCGCCAGGCGGTGCTTGGCCGGCTCGCCTCGGACATGCCGCTCGGCTACTCCGCCGCCGGGGTGGTCCTTGAGGTCGGCGCCGCGGTCACCGGAATCCGGCCTGGCCAGCTCGTCGCGACCGGCGGGGCGGGCAAGGCGAACCACGCAGAGCTCCAGGCGGTGCCCGGGCTGCTCTGCTCGCAAGTGCCCGCCGGCGTCAGCATTCAGGACGCCGCGTTCACCACTATCGCGTCTATCGCGCTGCACGGCCTGCGCCTCGCGGAGGCAGGGCCGGGATCGAAGGTCGTGGTGGTGGGCCTCGGGCTGATCGGGCAGCTCGCCGCGCGGCTGGCCATGGCGGCCGGCTGTGACGTGGCGGGGATCGACCCGGCCGCCTACCCGCGCGACGTTGCCGCGCGGACCGGCGTGCTCGCGCTCGACGAGCGTGGCGAAGAGACCACGGAGCAACTCCTCGCCTGGTCCCGCGGCCGGGGCGCGGACGCGGTCCTCGTGTGCGCGGCGGGGGCGTCCCCTGCTGCCGTGATGCGGGTCCCCGCGCTGTGCCGGGACCGAGCCGCGGTGGTCATCGTCGGTGACGTCGGGCTCCAGCTCAGCCGGACCCCGTTCTACGAGCGCGAGCTGTCCCTCCGGTTCGCCCGGTCCTACGGGCCGGGCCGGTACGACCCGTCGTACGAGGCATGGGGCGTCGACTACCCGGCCGGGCACGTGCGCTGGTCCGAGGGACGGAACTTCGAGGCCGTGCTCGACCTGCTGGCCGCCGGCCGACTCGCCGTCGGTGATCTGGTGACGCACGCGTTCGACATCGGCGACGCGGTGCAGGCGTACCGCCTGATCGAGGACCGGCCGGAGCCATACCTGGCGATCCGGCTCGACTACCCAGGCACCGCCGATCCGGGGCGTCCGGTCCAGGTCCGGCAGGGGCAGTTTCGGTCCGCCCCGGCCGCCGAGCCCGGGGTCGGCCTGGTCGGCGCGGGGTCGTTCGCCACCGGGACGCTGCTGCCCGCCTTCCGGGCCGCCGGCCTGAGCCGCCTGGTCGCGGTGGCGTCGGCAGGAGGCCTGACGGCGACCAGGACAGCGCAACGGCACGGCTTCGAGAAGGCGGTCGCCGGGGCGGAAGCGGTGCTGACCGACCCCGACGTCTCGGTCCTGGCCATCGCCACGCCTCATGACACGCATGCCTCGCTCACCGTCCGGGCCCTGGCCGCCGGCCGCCACGTCTGGTGCGAGAAGCCGGTGGCGCTGACCGAGGACGAGCTTGACGCGGTGCACGCCGCGTGGCTGGATTCCGGATGCGTGCTCGCCGTGGGCTTGAACCGGCGCTGGTCTCCCGCCATGACCGAGGCGCGGCGGGTGCTCGCTCGCGTGGCCGCGGCAAAGCTGGTGGTCTACCGGATCGCCGCCGGTCCAGTCCCCGGCGACCACTGGTACCGCGACCCCCGGCAGGGCGGCCGCCTGCTTGGCGAGGTGTGTCATTTCGTGGACACCGCGCAGGCGCTCATCGGCGCGCCCATCGAGGACGTGACCGCGCTGCCCGGCGGCGGTCCCAGCGGTCCCGCTGACGACGCGGTGGTCGCGCTGCGCTTCGCGGACGGGTCACTGGCCAGCATTGGCTACGGGAGCGGGCTCCCGTCGGTCGGCAAGGAGTGGATCGAGGTGCACGCGGGCGCCCACCGGATCGTGATCGACGACTTCCGATCGGTCACCGCGGACGGCAAGGTCTGCTGGAAGGGCCGCCAGGACAAGGGGCACCAGGCGCTGGCCGCCGCCTTCCGGCAGGCGGTGGCGGGCGACGAGAAGCTGCCGACCGAGGAAATGCTTGCCACCATGCGCGCCACGATCCAGGCCGCGGCGGGACGAGGGGCGGCCAGCCTTGGCTGACCACGTGGATCAAGTGCGACTACTTTTCGACGGCAAGGCGCCCCGCTGGCCCGACAAGTACGCGCCCCAGGGGCGGCTGGCCGGGCGGCTCACGCGGCTCTCCGGCGCGGTCAGGGACCTGGTCGCGCCTGGCGGCGAACTGCTGGACCTCGGCTGCGGCAGCGGGGAGCTGGCGAGGCACCTGGCGGCCGAGGGCTACGTCGTGACCGGCTGCGACATCGCACCGGAGATGCTCCGTCACGCGCAGGGCGCCGACGCGGCGGGCGGCGTCCGCTGGGTCAGGCTGGACGCCTGGTGGCGCACGCTTCCTCTCGGGACCGGCGTCCTCGACGCGGTGGTCGCGTCGAGCGTGCTCGAGTATGTACCGTACCCGGCCGCCGTGCTGCGCGAGTGCGCCCGGGTGCTCCGGCCCGGCGGGACCCTGCTGTGCACGGTGCCAGACGTGACGCACCCGGTCCGCTGGCTGGAATGGCCGCTCGGCCTCGCGGCGCGCACGCCCCTCGCGGGCGCGGCCCGGCGCGGCTGGCCCCGACTCGGACCGTACCTGACCTATCTGCGGATCTCGCGTGGGCGACGGCGGATCCGCTGGTGGCAGGCC
>JAWWPV010000817.1:0-6797 GCA_033854775.1 Trebonia sp. | reverse complement strand
CCCCGCCCCACATCGTCGACTTGCCCGCGGCGTCCTCCGGCCGTTCCGGGCGCCACTCCGGGCAGCGGATCACGCCGGGCTCCACGAGGTCGAGGCCGTCGAAGAACGCCGTCACCTCGGCCTTGGTGCGCGGCTTCACGCGCTGCGCCATGAGCTGGTTCAGCCTGGTCGCCATGCCCGCCATCGCCGCCGCCTGGATGTCGGCGGCCGGGTGGGAGATGACCAGGTAGCTGCCGCCGGGCACGGCCGCCATGAGGCGGCGGACCAGCCCGTACGGGTCGGCATCGTCCGGCACGAACTGGAGGACGGCCATCAGCACCACGCCGACCGGCTCGGTGAGGTCGAGCACCTCCGCCGCGGTGTTGAGGATCTTCTCCGGGTCACGGATGTCCGCGTCGATGTACGCGCACTTTCCCTCGTCGCTGCTGGTCAGCAGCGCCCGCGCGTGCGCGAGCACCATCGGGTCATTGTCGACGTAGACGATCCGCGAGCCGGGCGCGACGCGCTGCGCGACCTCGTGCGTGTTGGCGGCGGTCGGGATGCCGGTGCCGACGTCCAGGAACTGCCTGATGCCCTTCTGCTGCGCCAGGAAGCGGACGGTCCGGCCGAGGAACGCCCGGGTGTTCCGCACCGAGGCCACCATGTCGGGAAGCTGCGCGATCGCCTCGTCGCCGGCGATCTGGTCCGCCTCGAAGTGATCCTTGCCGCCGAGCCAGTAATCCTGGACCCGGGCGATGTGCGCGACGGACGGATCGATGGTCCGCACGACGGAGCGCATCTGCTCGGCCGTGGCCGCACGCCGCCAGTCACCGCTTTGCGTCATGGTGTCATCAACCGTTCATCTCAATGAAGGGCCTAACTCACTATCTCTAATATCCACGGTCGCCAATCACATTAAATAGGGGCTCGCCCGCGGCGAGCCGGGCGAGCTGCTCGCTGACCACCCGGTAGGCGCGCGCGCGGGACTCGTAGATCGCGCCGCCCACGTGCGGGGTCAGCAGCAGCCCCGGTGCCTGCCACAGGGGGTGCCCCGCCGGGAGCGGCTCCGGGTCGGTGACGTCGAGCGCGGCCCTGATCCTGCCGCTGGTGAGCGCTTCGAGCAGCGCGTCGGTGTCGACGATCACGCCGCGGGCGGCGTTGACCAGCAGGGCGCCGTCCTTCATGGCCCGCAGGAAGTCCTTGTTGACGAGTTGCCTGGTCTCGTCGGTGACGGGCACCAGGATGACGACGACATCGGCCTTCTTCAGGAGTTCCGGCAGCTCGCCGATGGCGTGGACGCCGTCCCTGGCGTGCCGCGCGACCCGCTCGATCGTTACTTCCCAGCCGGCCAGGCGGCGCTCGACCGCGGCGCCGATGTCACCGTAACCGACGATCAGCACGTGCTTGCCGCCGACCGGCTCGCTCGGCGTGGAATCCCAGCGGCCGTCGCGCTGCGCGACGGCGAACCGGGGGAAGTTCCGCAGGGCCGCGACGATGGCCCCGACCGTCCACTCGGCCGTGGCGGCGGTGTGCGCGCCGCGGGCGTTGCAGAGCGTGATGCGGGCGGGGACGTAGGGGAGGATGTGGTCCGCGCCCGCGGAGAGGATCTGGATGGTCTTGAGGCTGGGCAGCGTGGCGATCTTCTGGATGGCCGCGGGCCGCACGCCGAGCGGCAGCACCACGTACTCGACCTGGTCCGCGCTTTCCGGCAGGTCGTCGCCGCCGGTCCAGACATCGGCCTCGATGCCGGGGGGCAGGGCGCCGAATTCGTCTGGCGAGTCGGGCAGCCATACCCGTGTCAAGGTTGTGCCTCCGTGCTTGTCGTCAGTCGGGGATCAGAGGTCGAAGTCGGCGCGGCGGTCTTGCGGGACCAGCTCGGCGTACTCGGGGTGCTTCTTGATCCATGAGCTGATGTACGGGCAGAACGGCAGCACGGCCAGTCCGCGCCTGCGCGCGTCGTCGAGGCTGAACCGCGCCAGGTGCGGGGCCAGGTGCGCGCCCTGGAAGGCCGGCTCGACCTGGGTGTGCACGAGGCTGATCGCCGTGTCGTGATCGCGCAGCCGGTAGTCGACGAAGCCGGCGAGCTCGGTGCCGACGTGCAGCTCGTACCGGGACGCGGCCGGGTTATCGGTGACAACAGGCGCGTCGGTAGCGGCTGATTCCATGATCGTTACGATACGCCGATTTGTCCGACCGGGCCGAGCAGGGTGTCGCGGCGAGCGCGAATGGCGCTAGACGCCCGCCGGGACCTTGAGGCGCGCCTCGCCGGCCACCTCGGCCGGCCGGGCCGCGGGCTCGCGGCACTGCGTCGGGTCCTGGGCGGCGCTGATGACGACGACCGGGCAGGGCGCCCGGCGCAGGCACGCGCGGATCACCGGGCCGGCCGAGCGAAGCGCGCCGGGCACGTCGCCTGACGTCCCGAGTATCAGCATGTCCGCGCCCGCGCACCGGTCGAGCAGGATCCGTGCGGCGAGGCCGTCCACCTCCTCGACGTGCACCTCGACGCCGGGCGCCTGGTCGTCCTTGACCGAGCGCACGAAGTCGTCGACGTCGATGGAGACGCCATCCGCGGTAGCCAGCGCGGGCACCGCGTAGCTTGCGAGGCTGTGGCAGTGCTCCTCCCGAACGTGCACCGCGTGCACTTCAGCGCCCCGCAGGGACGCCTCTCGGCAGGCCCAACGAAGAGCCGCGACGGACTCGACGGAGCCATCCACTCCAACGACGATCCGTCGCACAGCAGGAACCGACATGCCGGAACCCCCTCAGTACCCATTCGCCGCCTGACGCACCTGTCCGCCGTCCCCTCGGGCGGTTCCTGTCAGGGATCTCGTTCTTTCCAAGGCATGATGCTAATCCGGGTTCCCGGCATCGCACGAGACCCCGCGACGAGTTTTTCCCAGGTATTCGCAGGTCAACCGGATCATGTTGGGAAGATTACAGTTCGATAACACTACATATACGGTCATATGCGGCGAATTCGCCTAGGCGAGCGGGGCAGTTTGATTTGGCGTTACGCGGGCGCCGCTCCCGGGTCACCGGGGCGCCTGACCCCGGCCGCGACGACGACGGCCCACGTCAGCGCGCCGTCCGGTCCAGCGGCGACGCGTCCCGGTCGAGCACGCACCCCTTCCTCTTCTCATCTTTGTATGATTTCTTTCTTTTTCGTTTCACTCACCCCCCATGAAGGCTCCAGCATCACTCCAATTTGCTCACAACACTTACTTACCGTGGCATCTATTGACATTTACTGAGATATTCCACCAAGATCGCGTTCACCGCGCGCTTACTCATAAACGCGCGCATCTCACACCGCTATCGGCTCTCTTACGTCACACGCGACAACGAGCGCGTACAGGGAGGATTCGGGTCAGTGAACCGCATCACGATTCTCGCCGCCGCGGGGGCACTCACGTGCCTCGCGGCGGTCCCGGCGGCCACCTCGCAGGCCGCCACGCTCAAGCCAGCCGCCACCGCGGGCGCCGCGTTCGGGGGCACCAGCCAGGCCCCCCGGCTGGCCGCCTCGGCGAGCGGCGTCGCCGGGTTCAAGGCGGTCGCACCGTCGCCGGCGATAGAGAACCCGCAGACGCCAAGGGCGCTGACGAGTTTCAGGTCGCCGGGCGGTCCGAACCCCGCGGCACGAGCGAACGGCGCGGGCGCCGCGCCGGTGTCCGCCGCGAGCCCGGCCAAGACCAGGACGTCCGTGACGAACTCCTTCGACGGGCTGAACGACCTCATCAACGACCAGCTCTACGGCGCGCTCACCCCGCCCGACCAGGGCCTGTGCGTCGGCCCTGACCACACGATCAAGGGCGCGCCCGACGCGGTGTGGGAGATCGTCAACTCGGTGGCGCAGGAGACCACCAAGAGCGGTGCCGCGCTTGTCGGCCCGCTTAACGCGCCGACGCTGTTCCAGGACCCGAACGCGTTCAGCGACCCGCGCTGCCTGTTCGACCCGGCGACGCAGTCGTTCTACTTCACCTTGATCAGCTTCCCCGCTAGCGGGCCGAACTCCACGCTGACGAATACGGTCAACGACGTGCTGGTGATCAACTCGCGCGGCGCGGCGGTCTACCAGTTCGACTCCTCGCTCGGCGGCCAGTGCATCGGCGACCAGCCGAAGGTCGGGTTCGACAACAACGCGCTCGTCATCTCCACCGACGAGTACTGCGGCGCGAGCCAGACGGAGATAGGCGCCATCGTCCAGGTCATCTCCAAGTCGCAGCTCGTGCACGAGGCGGCGACGGTCAACTGGGCCCAGTCGACGCCGGTGTCGCTGGCCGGCGACCCGGTCGTCGGGCTCGACCCGGCGATCAACACCGGCACGGCCACCGCGTACCTGGTGAACTCGGTGCCGTTCAACGCGGACGGCAGCAACGACGCGCTCGGCACCACCCTCGGGCTGTGGACGCTGACCAACACGGCGTCGGTCACCACCGGGAACGGCGCGCCGTTCCTGGCGAGCAAGGTCCTGCCGAGCGAGCCGTACGCGTTCCCGGTCCCGGCACCGTCCACCGGGAACGGGTCGACGACCACCTTCGGCGGCCAGACGATCACCTCGGAGACGGCGCTGAACCCGGACGACAGCCGGCTATCCGGGCCGGTCAACGTGAGCGTCGGCCCCGGCGGGAGCGTCAACCTGTGGACGTCACTTGACGCGGCGGTCAACCCGACCGGCGGCACGGCCACCAAGGACGGCGCGGCCTGGTTCGAGATCAGCACCTCGGCCGACCGGGTGATCAGGCAGGGCTATGTCGCCGCCAGCGGCGGCGCCAGCCTGCTCTACCCGGCCGTGTACGCGGCGCGCAACGGCACGGCGACCATGGTCTACACGATCACCAGCCCGACCCTGAACCCGAGCGCGGCGTTCTCCGTGCTTGGCCGGCCGGGGATCGAGATCGTGGGGCTTGGCTCTGGACCGCACTTCTCGTTCGCCGACGCACCGCCGTTCAACAGCCCGCGCTGGGGAGACTACTCCTGGGCGGCGCCCGACCCGGAGTCCGGCCAGATCTGGATGGCGACGGAGTACATCCCGCCGGCCTCCGAGTGGGACGGCTTCGACAACTGGGGCACTTTCATCTTCGCGGTCGGGAGGTAGTCGCCTTCGCGCCGCCGACGGGTCGGCTCCCCATTCCGGATTCCGGGTGGGTCCGACTCGCCGGCGGCGCTACGGATGCGGCTGTCCCTTTCGGCTCAACGGCCTCATAAGGCGCAGGCAAGCCGCTAAGCGGCGGTTTCCTCCGCTGCCGGGACAGCGTCGTTGGGGGACGGGCAGTAGACGGTGCCGAGGAAGTAGCCGTAGATCCAGTGCCACAGGAAGATGCCGAACGTCAGCTTCCAGCCGAGGCTCGTGGACAAGAAGCCCGCGTGGTGCGGTACGTAGACGGCCGGCACCCACCAGGCGGCACTGATGACCGCGAGCACGGTGCCGTACAGGAGGGCCTTGATCAGGTTCCCGAGCATGGTATTGCGAAGCGGGACCAAGGGATGGAAAAGCAGCGCGAACAGCAGGGCGAAGAACACGCCGTCAGCGAAGTGCGAGAGTTCTCCGACGAGGTACGTCGCCGCGGTGGGCGTGGTGCCGACGGTACCGAGAATGAGCTCGCCGTTGACTACCGGCCAGTTCAGGGCCGGCAGTCCGAACCCAGGGAACCAGATGCCGAAGACCGTCGCGAACTGAGTGGCGACCGCGCCGGCGAGCAGCGAGCCGCCGATCGGGTGTCTGACGAGCCACGCCCGCCAGCGGGGCAGGGAGTCGTCCGTTGGAATGCGCGTTATGAATCCGGGATTTCTTGACGCGGCTGGTCTGCTTTCCGCGCTGATAGTGCTCACAGCGAAACCTCCTCGTTTCACCGGCCCATTACAGGGCTAATTGCGAAAAGTGTGTTCCTAGGAAAGGGTTGTCGGCAAGATCTACAACGGTCCTCAAGTGGAAACTTCAAGCTCACGGGCCACATGAATAACACGGGGTAATCCACTGGTGCCCGCGGCTCTAGCCAGTGATTATCTCCACGTGGCTGCCGGACCGCCCCTTGCGGACGTGGACCTGGGCCGGAATGCGCTGGCGGAGCTCGGTGACGTGGCTGACGATGCCGACGATGCGGCCGCCGGCGCGCAGGCCGTCGAGCACGTTCATGACCTCGTCCAGGGTGTCCTCGTCCAGGGTGCCGAAGCCCTCGTCGACGAAGAGAGCCTCCATCGGGGTCCCCGCCGACTCGGCCGTGACGACGTCGGCGAGGCCCAGGGCCAGGGCCAGGCTCGCCAGGAACGTCTCGCCGCCGGACAGCGTGGCCGTGTCGCGGTCGACGCCGGTCCAGGCGTCGCAGGCCAGGAGGCTGAGGCCGGCCTTCGCGTTGCCCTTCCGCGCGTCGGAGTGCACCAGGGAGTAGCGGCCCGCGGTCATCGTGAGGAGGCGCTCGCTCGCCGCCGCGGCGACCTCTTCGAGCCTGGCCGCCAGGACGAAGCTGGACAGGGTCATCTTGTACTGGTTCGCGCCGCTCGTACCGCTGGCCAGGTCGGCTAGGTGCCGGATCTGGCCGGCCCGCTCCTGCAGCGGCCGCAGGGCGCCAAGTGCGGTCGCAAGCCGCGGCCTGAGTTCGGCCAGCTGGTCCGCCCGCAGGCGTGCCTGGCCGTGGGCGTCGACCGCGGCGGCGTGCGCCTGCTGTGCGGCCTCGGCTGCCTCGGTGGTCTCACCGACCGCAGCGGGCGGGTCTAGCTCCACCTTCAGGTCCGGGTCCGCGAGCAGGTCAGCGACCGCCGCCGCCTTGGCCAGCGCCTCGGCGAGGTCGGCCGCGGCGCCGATCGCGGCCTCCAGGTCACCC
>JAWWPV010000816.1:0-3278 GCA_033854775.1 Trebonia sp. | reverse complement strand
CTCACCTCATCCCCCGAGGGCCGCACCGCCTACATCGAGGAGGACCTGAGGAATCCGGAGGTCATCCTGTCGCACCCGGTCACGCGGGAGGTGCTGGACTTCGCCCAGCCGGTCGCGCTGATCGTCGCGGGCGTCCTGCATTTCGTCCTGGACGAGGAAAAGCCCGCCGAGATCGTCGCGACCCTCGTCGACGCGCTCCCGCCGGGCAGCTACGTCGTCGCCTCGCACATCACGCCGGAGCACAGCCCTAAGGGAACGACCGCCGCGCAGAAGTCTTTCCAGGGCGCGGGGATACCAGTACAGCCCAGGGAGTCCGACGAGTTCGCCCGGCTGGCGTTCTCCGGCCTCGACCTGGTGCCGCCTGGCGTGGTGCTGGTATCTGAATGGCGGCCAGACCACACCGGACCGCGCCCGACGCCCGCCGAGGTCGGCTGTTACGGCGGTGTCGCTCGCAAGGCGTGAGCCTCCGCGGACGCGGCAGGCACTACCCGGTGGCCCCGGCGCTGGCAGGGCTGTGTCCGAGGTCGTTTAGGGTTTGTGCCGCCCCGCCGCGGCAGGCAGACGCCTTGCCCTCCAGCCTGACTACAGCGAACGCGAGGTCACCCGGGTCGCCGGTTGTCTGGCGAGAGCACGCTAGGGCAGCGCCCGGAACTCTGCCGGTCGTTCCGGCGTGGCCTGCGCGAGCGCCGCCTTCACCCCGGCCGCGTCATAGTCCTTGCCGTAGACAGGGGTTCCCGGCTGCTGGCGCCATGATTCCCTCAGGTCACCGGCATCGACCGGATCGAAGCCGAGGTCGTCCACCAAGCTCAGCACCAGCTCCTTGCCCGCCTCAGGGCAGGCCACCGGAAGCGCGATCCGGCCCGCGGTCCCGCCCGGGACACCCTTGTCCAGCAGGTGCTTCCAGAAGATCCCGTTGAAGACCTTGTGCACCGGGGCGCCGATCACCCCGGCGACCCACTCGCTCTCGGTCAGGCCACTCTCGATCGCATCGATGCGGCCGTCGCGCTGCTGGGGGTAGTAGTTGTTGGTCTCGATCACCGGGGCACCGCTCTTGCGGCCGTCCACGATCCCGGGTGCCAGGTCAACCACGTTCTTCTGCGGGATGCTAACGATGACCAGGTCGGCGTCGGTGGCCGCGTCCGCCGCCCACACCGCCGTCGCGCCGGTCTCCCGCGCGAGGTCATCAAGCGTCTCGGGCGACCGGGAGTTAGCGACATAGACGTCGTGCCCGAGTGCCGCCAGTTTGCGTGTCAAGGTACCGCCGATGTAGCCGGCCCCGATGATTCCGATTCTCACCGCAGCGGCAACCTCTGCGATCCCACCAGTATTCCGCCGGCGCACCCGGCCGTTCAGGATGATTGGTTTGGCCTTGACCCTCTCGACCAAGGAGGCCCTGGCTCACAGTTGCCGAAGGAGCCAGCGCGGGCCGATGACCGTGGCGCCCGTTTCCTTGCAGCGCGCCCGTAGTTCCCGGTCCGCGGTGATCACCTGGCAAGTCAACTGCCGGGAGACGATCTCCGCCGCAGTGGAGACGATGGTGTCATCCGCGATGCCAGGCGCGGGCACGACCCGGACTGGCGCCCCCGCGATCTCTTCGGTGAGCGCCTGGACGGCCGCGCGGGCACGCCCCTCGAGGACTAGCACCCATTCAGCGGGCCCGTCGCCCCGCCGCGCGAGCGCGACGACCTCCCGCCCGAGCCGCTCGGCAGCCCCGGCCCGGTCACGCCACCACCCGTCGTGCCGCGACCCCATCACGTTGGCGACATCCACCACCACAACCTCGGGTTCGATGACGACCTGCCTCCCCTTACCGCTCACCGTGCGCGCTGCCGCTCATGCTAGACGTTCGCGTCTGCTCGCCGCCCAGACGATCACCCGGCCGAGACTGCTACCCGGTACTTTCCGTAACGGAGCGGTCCTCCGCTACCGTGACCTCTTCAGCCTGCGGCAGCCGTCGGCCGGGGCGTGTAGCGGCGTTCTGCCGCCACAGGGCGAAGGCCACGGCGAGGATCAGGGCGACGCCGTTGAACATGTCATTCAGCCACTGCACGCCCGTCACGTACTCCAGCCCCTGCACGCCGGTCGCGAGCACGTAGATGGACAGCAGCGTGCCCCACACGTTGAACCGGCCGGGCTTGAACTGAGTGGAGCCGAGGAACACCGCGGCGAACGCCGGCAGCAGCAGCCCAGGGCCGTAGGTCAGGGACGGGCCGGACTGCGAGCCGTAGAGGACGCCGGCTACCCCTGATATCGTCGCGGAGCCGATGAGGGACAGCCATACCCAGTGCCCGACCTTGACGCCGGACAATCGGGCGGCGTCCGGGTTGCCGCCGACCGCGTGCATGTACCGGCCGGCTGGAGTGTAGTCGAGCAGCCACCAGATGATGAGCCCGAGGATGATCAGGTACACGAAGACGATCTGGAAGCCGCCGACGTTGAGCTGCGTCAAATCTGACCACACCGCGTTGATAGGCGGGATCGGCTGGGTGTTACCGGAGACGATGCTCTGCACCGCGGCGAGGATGGTGCCCATGCCGAGCGTCGCGATGAACGAATTCACCCGCAGCCGGACCACCACGAAACCGTTGACGATGCCGATCACAGACGACGCCGCGACGGCCACCACGATGGCTAGCCAGACGTTGTAGTGCTCGGTCACCTGCAGCCAGGTCACCACGATGGTCGACAAGTTGGCCACCGCGCCGACGGACAAGTCGTACGTCCCGGTGACGAGCGCGATCAGGACGGCGAGGGCGAGGAACCCGTCGATCGCCTGCTCAGAAGCGATGGTGTGGGCCGTCGCGGTGGTGAAGAACAGCCCAGGCACCCAGAGGCTGAAGACCAGGATGAACAGCGCCCAGATGTACAGGCCACTGAAACGGTCAAGTCCAAGCTGGACAGTCCGGCGCCTCGTTTTCACGCCCGCTCCTCAAAGGTGTCTGCGACGCACGCATGCGTGATGCTGCTCTCCGTGACCTCAGTCCCGGAGAGACGGGCCACCACCCTGCCCCACTGGAGCACGATGACCCGGTTGCACAGGGCCGCCAGCTCATCGGCGTCGGCCGAGGACACGAGGACGGCGGCCCCGCTCTGGGCGGCCTTCAGGATCTGACCGTGCAGGGTGGCCTTGGCCCCGATGTCGACCCCCTGGGAACTCTTGGCGGCGGCTACCGATGAACTGGTGGCGGCGGCGCGCAAGGCGCCCGGTCTGACCTCGGTGTTTTCTCCCTTCAGCGCCAACACGCCGCAGGTGTTCGTCGATATCGACCGCGTCAAGG
>JAWWPV010000815.1:0-7161 GCA_033854775.1 Trebonia sp. | reverse complement strand
CCAGCGCGGCGTCGGCCGCGCCAAGGACCGCGGCGACCGCGGCTGCCTCACCCGGGGCGCCGTAGATGTCGCCGCAGCCCGCCCGCGCCGCCCCGGCGACCTTGCCCGACGCGAGGCAGGCGAGCACCGCGGTCTTGCTGTTCCCCGCGTCGATCCCCAGGTAAATCGTCATCGCGAGGGTCGGCGGGGCGGGGCGACGTCGAGCAGCCGCTCCGGCAGCCAGGCGGCCTGGGCCACGGCCATCTCGTCGTACAGCGCCTCGGCGACGGTCAGCGACGGGACGAGGGGATGCGCGACCATGGCGCGCACCGCGTCGTCCCTGGTGCCGTCCCAGCCCGCCTTCGCGGCGAGCACCTGGTATTCGGCAAGCTGCTGGGTGATGCCGAGCACCGAGTGCGGCAGCGGGCGCTGCTGCTCCGGGTGGAAGCCCTTCGCGTCGACGGTGCCCCACACCTCGACGACGACGGATTCGTCGAACCCGGGGAGCACGCCGCCATCGTTCGGGATATTGAATGGGAGGCGCGCGCCGGTGTCGTTGTAGAAGGCGCTCATCGCGTCGATGGCCAGCTCGAGCTCGTGGATGCCGCCCCGCGAACGGGCCTGGTCGAGGTGCGGCGAGGAGCTGTCGGCCTGCTCGGCGTAGTGGGACCAGTAGCGGCCAAGCGAGCTCATGATCTGCTCCGAGCGGGTCTGCCTGGCCAGCTGCAGCTCGCGCAGCAGTTCGTCGCGGAAGTAGTAGAAGTTGAAGTAGTCAGACGGTATCGAGCCGAGGGCGACGGCCAGGTGCAGGGCGCGGTAGCCGTTGACGTCGGTCAGCGGCGGCTGGTCGCGCAGTTCCGCCCAGCGCTCCCTGAGCACCTCGATGGCGTCGCGGCCGTCGTAGGTCGCCTCGTTGGACCAGACGTTGTGGTTCACGCCCGTCATGTTCGCCTTCAGCTTCGCCGGGTCGAGGCCCGCGGCCTTGGCGATGACCGGCGGGAACACGATCGGGCCCTCGCAGAAGGAGACGATGGGGATGCCGGTGTTGTCGGCAACCACCTGCGACACGATGTTGACGGGGTTCGTGTAGTTGAAGATGCGCGCCCGCGGCGCGACCTCCACCAGGTTGGCGCACAGCTCCCGCATGACCTGCGCGGACCGCAGCGACATCATGAGGCCGCCCGGGCCCTGCGTCTCCTGCCCGATCACGCCGTACTTGAGCGGGATCCGCTCGTCGAGCGCGCGCGCCTCGAACCCGCCCGGCCGGAAGCTGGACAGCACGGCGTCGACGTCGGCCAGGCCGCGGCGCATGTCCGTGGTGGCGGTCACCGTGATGTCCAGGCCGGCCGCCTGCGCCATCCGGGTCGCCATCCGGCGGGTGATCTCCAGGTGGTCGGCGTCGAGGTCAATGAGGACGAACTCCGAGCCGTCGAACTCGGCTCCGTGGTGAATGAAGGACGCCATCGTGCCGGGGGCCCGGGAGGAGCCGCCGCCCAGGTATGCGATCTTTACGCGAGCCATTGTGTCTCCTTCTAGTTCTGGATTGTCTCAGCCGGCCGGTGGCCGTTCAATTCGGTGGCGGCGGCCTCGTCCACGAACAGCAGCGGACTCGCGCAGTCGGCCAGGATGGTCGCCGGCCACTCGGGCTGGTAGCTGTCGGCCGCGGCGACCCGGCGGACCGCGCGGGCCTTCGGCTCTCCGTGCGCCACCAGCACGACCTGCTTCGACTGCTCACGGATGGTGCCCACCCCGACCGTCACCCCGTAGCGGGGGACCCGGTCGATGTCCTTGCCGAAGCTGGGAAAGGTTTGCAGGTTGTCCCGCCTCGTCTGTTCGGCCAGCCGGATGACCCGGGTGGCCGTGTCGCGGCCGGTACCCGGCGGGTTGAACGCCACGTGCCCGTCTCCCGCCCCGCTGGCCAGGATGAACAGGTCGACGCCGCCGTGGTCCGCGATCTGCCGGTCGTAGTCGCCCGGTGCCGCGGGGTCGGGGACCCAGTACCGGTCCTTGGTGATCCCCCGGCCGGGGCCCGCGGCCGCGTTCAGCCGGTCCACGATCTCGGTCTGGCCGAACCGCAGGCAGCTGTGCGGGGCCGCGGCGTCGATCCGGTGCATCGCGCCGGTGCCGTCGTCGCGCTCGACGTACTCGTCCATCATGACGATCACGAGCCCGCTCAGGTCGAGGCGCCGGGCCGCGACCTCGCGCGCCAGTGCCACGTACGTGGTCCACGGACTGCGCCCGCTTGGGCAGCCGAGCAGGAAGGGATGCCCGGCACCCGCCGCCGCGATCCGGTCCGCGATCAGCGCCGCCAGGGCACGCCCGACCGCATCCGGCCCGTCGAACACTGTTGGTTCCACCCGCATGCATCACTCTGCCTTGAATCGATACCAAGTAAGCCATAGAACCATAACTGGTCTGACTGGTCTGGTCAACGATCGAGGAGTGGCGTCCCCGGTTAAGATCGCCGGAACAGATCCGCCTGGAAGCGGTAGGCGTCCGCGCGGTACGACATGGTGCCCGCCAGGATGGGGCTGCCGTCGGTGAGATAGGTGAGCTCCTCGCCGATCAGGATGGGCGCGCCCGCCGGGATCTGCAGCAGGTCAGCGAACTGCTGGCCGCACGCGTCCGCCCGCACCGTGTACGAGCTGCGCTCGATCCGCACCTCTGACAGCTCTTCTATGGTCTCGTACAGCGAGCGGTCGGTCATGTCGGCGCTGGCCAGCAAGGGCACCCGGGCGAGCACGACCACGCTCACGTCGACGCACACGGGAACCCCGTCGAGGGTGCGCAGCCGGGACAGTTCGAGCACGCTCGCCGCGGGGGCGATCCGCAGCTTGGCGGCCTCGTCGAAGGTGGCCGTGCGCTCGAGAGCGCTCAGCACTTTCGCGCCGGGCGCGAGCCCGCGCTCCCTGGCCATCTCCGAGAAGCTCTGCAGCGTACTCGGCGGCTCACCGACCACGTGCGGCGGAACGAACCAGCCGCGCTTTGGCGAGCGGTCGAGAAGGCCCCTATCCTCTAGCAGGTCAAGCGCCTTGCGCAGGGTTGATCTGCTGACGCCGACTCTGGTCGCCAGCTCACGCTCGCCGGGCAGTCGGCTGCCAGGAGGGAATGAGCTGCGGCGAAGCAGATCACTGAGCTTGCGATACGCCTCCGCGACCGCGACCGCGCTCCCTGCGTCCGGCTGTGACATGCCCGGACCATACCAGTGAGCTGCCTTCCTTACCAGTCGAGACCAATTCGTGCTCAAAACAAACACTGGACTAACTGGTATGCGCAGACTTAGACTGCCCGCAATCTCGACAGAGCGGAACTAACCACAAGGGAGAAGCGGATGCGACGGCGCAAGACCTTCCTGAGCGGCTCGCTAGCCGCCATCGCTGCCATTGCCTGCCTGACAGTATCGGCGTGCACTCCCGGCGTGGCCGGCAGCACGGCCGCGAACACTGCCCCGTCCGGCCCGGTGACCACCGATCCGGGCAAGCTGGGTAACACCACGCTGAACGTTCTCGACTACTTCACCGGCGGCGTGGACAACACGTGGATGAACGACGTGGTCGCCGCGTTCGAGAAGAAGTACCCGAACATCACGGTCAAGCGGCAGTCGATCACCTGGAGCGACCTTATGCAGGAGCTGCCGCTCAAGCTGAAGTCGCCCAACCCGCCGGACATCGTGCCGCCGAACAACGGCTGGCAGTCACTCGGCACGCTTGTCCAGGGCGGCCTCGTCGACAAACTGGACTCCTACGCGACTGCCTACGGGTGGGACAAGTACGTCCCGGCGTCCATCCTGCGCGAGCAGGAGTTCTCGGCCAACGGTCAGCAGATGGGCACCGGCGCCCTCTTCGGAATGCCGACGGCGCTGTCGTCGACGATCGAGGTCTACTACAACCGTTCGTTGCTGCAACACCTCGGGCTGAGCGTGCCGACCACATACAACGCCTTCGTCAACGACCTCGCCAAGGCGAAGCAGGCCGGGATCACCCCGGTCGAGCTTGGCAACCAGGCGCAGAGCGGCATCACCCAGCCGCTGTACAGCGTCATGGACGCGCTCGGCAACCAGTCGGTCATCACGAACTTGATCTACTCCCTGGGACAGGACTCACTAGAAAGCCAGGCATCCGGATTCCCGCAGGCGGTCGCGGCGATGCACGACTGGGCGGCTAAGGGCTACTTCACCGACCAGTTCGCTGGCGTCCCTGAGACAGACGCCGAAACACAGTTCGTCCAGGGCAAGGGGCTCTTCCACTTCGACTACTCCGGCTCGCTGCCGTTCACGTCACCGGCGCAGGCCAAGGGCTTCGGCTCCTTCGTCCTGCCGCGCAACGACGGCAAGCCGCCTGTCGCAACCTTGTCGGCGGCGACCGAACTGTGCGTGTCGTCCCAGTCCAAGCACGTCGCCGCGGCGGCCGCGTTCCTGAACTTCGCCGCGAGCCCGGCCGCGGCGCAGATCGCGGTGAACCTCGGGACCGACCCGATGCTCGCACCCAGCGTGAAGCTGCCCACCAGCAATCCGGAGTTCGCCGACGAGGTGGCAAACGCCAACCTGGTGACCGCGCATAACTCCTCGGTGCCGTACCTCGACTGGGCCACTCCGACTCTGTTCAACACCATCACCGTGCAGATGTCGGAAGTGCTCGGCGACAAGACCAGCGTCAGCGCCGCGGTCGGCGCGGTCCAGGCTGACGACACGAAGTTCCGCGCTCAGGCGACCAAGTAACCCGTCCGTTGACTAGCACAGCCAGGAGGCGGCCGGCCATGAACCCAACGCTGATCCGCAATCCGGTACGGCGCGATACCGGGCAGCCGCCCGACGCCCGCGGGCGCAAGCGCAAGCGCCGCCCGGGGGTCGGGTCGGGTCGCCGCCCCTGGCTCGGCCTGCTCTATCTCGCGCCAGGCATCATCCTGTACGCGGTCGTCGTGATCGTCCCGGTCGGCCAGGGCGTCTGGCTGTCGTTCTTCAACTGGAACGGCGTGACGGCGGCCACTTGGGCCGGGCTGTCCAACTACACGGGCTTCCTGAGCGACCCGGCTCTTCGCGCGGCAGTCGAGCACACGCTGTACTTCATCATCTTCTTCTCGGTACTGCCGATCGCCCTGGGGCTGCTGAGCGCGACCCTCACCTCTTACAAGGGCGTTCGCGGTGCGGGAATCTTCCGCGCCGTGATCTTCCTGCCCCAGGTCATAACGCCAGCCGTTATCGCGGTCGTCTGGCAACGCATCTACGAGCCCGGCGGGCCGGTCAACGACCTGCTTCGCGTGGTCGGCCTTGGCGGGCTTGCCCGCGGCTGGCTTGGCGACTTCACCTGGGCACTGCCCGCGCTCGGCCTGGCCGGGACCTGGGCGGCCTTCGGCCTGTGCATGGTGATGTTCGTGTCGAGCATGCAGGCGATACCGCAGGAACTGTACGAGGCCGTCCGGGTCGACGGGGCGGGCCCGGTGCGCGAGTTCTTCACCGTCACCTTGCCGAACCTGCGCGGCCCGATGTCCGTGGTGCTCGCGCTGACGATGATCGGCGCCATCCGGCTCTTCGACCTCGTCTGGCTGACCACCAAGGGCGGCCCGGGCATCTCGACGATCACGCCGACGGTAGTCCTCTACGAACGCGCGTTCGCCAACCCCGAGGTGGGGTCGGCCGCCGCCATCGGCGTGGTCATGACCATCGTCTCGCTGCTGGTCGTGCTGGTAATCGTCAAAGTGGCGGAAGGCAGGTCGGAATGATTTCCCGGCGAGAGCGCGTGATGACCTACACCCTGCTCGCGATCGTCGCGATCGGCGTGCTGTTCCCGCTGATGTGGGTGCTGCTCGACGCGCTAAGCCCGAGCTCGACCGGGGCGATCGACCTGACCGCCCTGCACTGGTCGAACTTCGTCACGGCCTGGCAGCAAGCCGGGTTCACTCAGTACCTCAAGTCGAGCCTGATCATCACCGGCAGCGTGGTGCTCCTAGGGACCGTGGTGGCCATACTAAGCGGCTACGCGTTCGGCGTGCTGTCCGTGATCGGGGAGAAGCTGCTCTTCCCGCTGGTGCTCCTCGGCCTCATGCTGCCGATGGAAGCGTTCATCGTCCCGCTGTACTACGACTTCCTGTCCTACCACCTCACCGACACTTACCAGGGAATCATCCTCGCCCACCTCGGCATGGGCGTCAGCTTCGGCGCCTTCTGGATGCGCACCGCGTTCCGCGCGGTCCCTGGCTCCCTTGGCGAGGCGGCCAGGATCGACGGGGCCAACTCGTGGTCGCAACTCTGGCGCGTCTACCTGCCGATCGCGCGGCCGGCCGTGTTCACGCTCGTGCTGCTGAGTTTCTTGTGGACCTGGAATGACTACTTCCTGGCTCTAGTCCTCGTCTCCGACCCGGCTCACCAGCCGATCACACTCGGCCTCGGTGCCTTCTCCGGCCGCTACCTCGTGCAGATCAACCTGCTGTCGGCGGCCGCGATCCTTGTCTCGCTGCCAGTCATCGTGCTCACCTTCGTGTTCCAGCGGCAGTTCATCCGGGGAATTCTCTCGGGCTCAGTGAAGGGGTAGGGCGCTGCGGCTCCGCCGCGTCCACCGCGCGGCAGCCCAGCGCAGGCCGTACCACCTAGCGTCTTGGGCAGGCCGGGGTTCGTCCTGTGGTCGCGTGCTCGCCTGGGGTGGGGCTGGCCGGACTGAGTCTTCCGCCGCCTGCGATCACTCCCCTGCCCTGACCGGCACGACGGCGGGCCACCGCCGCGCACCCGCACCACCGCGCCGGCCCGGCCGCTGACCTGATCCCGCCGCCTGCCGCAACCAGCCTTTCCGGTTCTCTCCCTGGCAACGGGCCCGTAACGGGGGACTGCGCCCGTTCAGGGCGCTGCTGAACCGCCCGCCCAGCCCGCCGCAGCCAGTCTCACCGGCGTGGCCTGACACGGGGTCTCCGCCTGCGTTCTCGGGTGGCGCTGGCCGCGGTGATTGCGGGTCATCCGGGTGTGCGGCCCCGCAACGCCGGCCGGTTCGCCCGGTGTGCCCCAGTTTGCGGCTGCTGCGGGCCGGCTGTTTCCGTGATCGAGGGTCACCGGGGGCGGATATCGCCACTTTTGACCCGCAATCACGAAATAGCCCCATTATGGTCGTCGGTTTGTTCTGTTTTATGGTGGTGAGACGGCGGTCTGCTGGCTGGTCCCCCGCGATGACCCGCGGTCACGGCCCCGGGCGATGTTAA
>JAWWPV010000814.1:0-3734 GCA_033854775.1 Trebonia sp. | reverse complement strand
GCCTCGGCACGCACCCGTTCGGCGACACCCCGGCCGAAGAGCGCCTGCGCGGCCTCGACCGCCAGCAGCTCGCCGACCGGCTCACCTGGCTGTCCTGGTGGTCACCGGGGACATTTGCGGTGATCATGGACTACCTGGAGTTCGTCGACAACCTCGCTGCGGATGGCGAAAATGACGACGACGCCGACGACCCCGCCCCGCACTGCTCGCCAGGTAAATAAAGTACCTGCTGTAAGAAAAGCGTGCTTCACGCGCGCTTTCTCTTCGCCTAGTACGAAGTCTTCCCGTTGGGCAGAGTTTTCCCGTTAATCGCCGCCGCGCAAAACGGGCGGCACGCGCGTCCTGTCACACGACTCTCACGCGCGCCGGCGTTCGCGTCGCAGGGCGGCGAGGGCCATGACTTCGGCCGGCCGTAGGGCGCGGCCGGCGGCGGTCCGGCCCGCTGGCTGCAGCGGGCCTGGCCAGAACGAGGTATGCCGCTCCCCAGGACTCAGCCCGGCCAGCCCCATCCCCGGGCGGGAACACGCCACCACAGGACGACCCAGGCCTGTCCAAGACGCCTGGCCGGTAAATTAACGGGCTACCGGGAACCTCTCCGCAGTTCAAGTTCAACATCTGACCCCTCAGCCGGGCTGGGAGCGCTGGTGCTCGAACGCTGCCCGCACGCCCGGGTCGCCCATCAGGTAGGGCAAGGCCAGCAAGACGCCACCCGGGTCCGTCATCCGGCCGGTCATGGCCAGCGTCACGAGGTCACCCAGGGCCACCTCGCGCACGGTGATGAACTCGGCCGGGTCGAGATCCTGCTCCTGCCGTCGCTCGCAGCCGGTGGCGAGGAAGTAGCTCCGCGACCCGCCGAAGTACGCCTCGTAGCACATCTCTCCAAGGTAGGCCAGCTCTCCCGGCACGTAGCCGGTCTCCTCCGCGAGCTCGCGAGCGGCGCCCTCGGCCAGCGACTCGCCGGGATCAACGCCGCCTCCGGGCAGCTCCATCATCAGGCGCTCAGGCCCGGGCCGGTACTGTTCGGCAAGCACGGCAGTCTGTCGCGGAGTCAGCGCGACGCACGCTACCGCTCGATTGCCCGCGTCTCCCGTCACTGTGAACACGGCCTGGGAACCGTCAGGCATCCGGAAGGTCTTCTCGACAACGGCACGCAGTCCTACCTGGCCCTTGCGCTCGCTGCTGATAAGTTCCCACGCGCTGGTCACCCGGGGGATACTACAAGCTCCATCCCGAGCGGCCAACGGTTCGGCCAGCGCCGTCGCAATTGTGAGACTGACAGATTGTCGATCATCCACTCGGGGACGATGGTGCACCACATGCGCCGTGCCTGGTCGCGCAACCTCAATGAGTGGCTCCCGGATGAGTGTGGGCCGCCGCGACCTTCTTGGGGACGACCAGGCGCCAGGCGTCGGTGATGAGCTCGCGCATCTCGTCCTGGCCAAGGGCGCCCATGTAGGCGTTGATCCAGTGGAATCGCTGGTCGGACAGCTTCGGCCAGCGGAACCGGTCCGGCTGGCTGTCGATCAGCGCCGCACGTTCCTCTTTCGGGAAGCCGAAGCCCAGTGTCGTCTCGTCGGGTGAGATCGAGGCGTAAACGATCTTTCCGACGCGGAACTTGACGTGATCGCGGATGAGGTGTTCTTCCGTCCGGGGAAGCGACATGGCCACTTCCCGGACGTCCGCAGCAGTGATCATGCAAGACGCTAACACGCCTGTCGTAACCAGCCAGAACGGCTGCGGCTTACCCCGGCACCTCCCCTGACAGTCTCGTGGGCGGATAACGCGAAGCACGCACCCGTTCGGAACAAAGTTCATGATTATCCCGAACGGATGCGTGGTTCCAGCCCCCGCTGGCCGTCAGGGCCGGAGCGCGGACCCGGCGTTACGGCGCGATCAGGCCGTGCGGGTCGATGACGAACTTGCGGGCGGCGCCCTGGTCGAAGTCCCGGTAGCCCTCGGGTGCCCGGTCGAGCGGGATCACGGTGGCGTTCACCGCGTCCGCGATGTGCGCCTTGTCGTGCAGGATGGCCATCATCAGGCCGCGGTGGTACATCATCACCGGGCACTGGCCGGTGATGAAGTAGTGCGACTTGGCCCAGCCGAGGCCGAGCCGCACCTTCAGCGAGCCGATCTTTGCGTCGTCGTCGATGCCGCCGGGGTCGCCGGTCACGTAGAGGCCGGGGATGCCGAGCCCGGCGCCGGCCCGTGCCACGGTCATGATGTCGTTCAGCACGGTCGCCGGGGCTTCGCTCGCGGCGTGCCCGTGCCCGCGTGCCTCGAACCCGACGCAGTCGACGGCCGCGTCCACCTCGGGCTCGCCGAGGATCTGCTCGATCTGGTCGGCGAGCGTCGCGTCCTGCGACACGTTGACGGTCTCGCAGCCGAAGCTCTCCGCCTGCTTGAGCCGCTCTGGGTTCATGTCGCCGACGATGACGACCGCCGCGCCGAGCAGCTGCGCCGAGTACGCGCAGGCCAGCCCCACCGGGCCGGCCCCGGCGACGTAGACGGTCGACCCGGTGGTGACGCCGGCCGTGTAGGCGCCGTGGTAGCCGGTAGGGAAGATGTCGGAGAGCATGGTCAGGTCGCGGATCTTCGCCATCGCCTGGTCCTTGTCGGGGAACTTCAGCACGTTGAAGTCCGCGTAGGGAACCATGACGTACTCGGCCTGGCCGCCCACCCAGCCGCCCATGTCCACGTAGCCGTAGGCGGATCCCGGGCGGTCCGGGTTGACGTTCAGGCAGATCCCGGTCTTGCGCTCCTTGCAGTTCCGGCAGCGGCCGCACGCGATGTTGAACGGCACGCTGACCAGGTCGCCGACCTTGATGAACTCCACGCCTGGGCCGGCCTCGATGACCTCGCCGGTGATCTCGTGCCCGAGCACGAGATCCTTGGGCGCGGTGGTCCTGCCGCGCACCATGTGCTGGTCGCTGCCGCAGATGTTCGTCGAGACGACCCTGAGGATCACCCCGTGCGGGCACTTGCGCCCGACGTTCGCCGGGTTGACCCCTGGCCCGTCCTGCAGCTCAAGCTTCGGGTAGTCGATCGTCTGGACTTCCACCTGTCCCGGCCCGATGTACGCGACCGCACGGTTCCCTGGCATGGCGCACCTCTCTGTATCGGCCATGTGTCCCTACCCCTGATGCTAGGAATGACGCCGGCCGGCCGTCACTGCCCCGACCAGCGGAAACATCTGACCCATTTGGGCACGGCGCGTTGCCCGACTGGGCCAGTCCACCTGCCCGATCGGACAGGCCTACAGCAGGCCCCTGGCGCTCGCGCGGTAGACAAGCTCGGTCCTGTCGCCCGCCCCGAGCTTGCGCATAGCGGTCCGCAGGTGGTACTTGACGGTGCTCTCGCTCACGTAGAGCTCGCGGGCGACCCGCAGGTTGGTGGCGCCCTGGGCGACCAGCCGGACGACCTCGAGCTCGCGGTCACTGAGCGGCCTGGCCGGCGGGCCAGGCGCGCCGGTCAGCGAGCGGACGACGAGCTTCGCGCTGCGCGGGTCGAACGCCGACTGGCCGCCGTGCACGCTGCGGATGATGCGGGCGAGCTCCACCGCGTCGACGTCCTTGAGCGCGTAGCCGCTCGCGCCGCGCCGCAGCGCGCCGACCAGCAGCCGCTCGTCGAGGAACGTGGTGAGCACGACGATGCTCACGCCGGGGTGCCGCTCGCGCAGTTCGGCGCACACGTCAAGGCCTTCGGCGGGCGCGCGGTCGCTGAGCTTCAGGTCGAGG
>JAWWPV010000813.1:0-8836 GCA_033854775.1 Trebonia sp. | reverse complement strand
GGCGGCGGCCGGCTCAGCGGCAGCGCCGTGCTCGAGGGTTACCACGAGCGGGCCGCCGCGCTGGCCGCGAGCACGCTCGGCCCCGCCAAGTACGCCGAATTGCACGCGGCTGGTGCCACCAGGCCGCTCGCGCAGCTCGCCGCGCTGGCGATCGCCGGCGCGGACGTGCTGCCCGAGCAGGCAGAGCCCAGCGCGGCGGGCGAGATCAGCGACTGGGAGGGCAGCGAGGAGCTCACCGCCCGCGAGCGGGAGATCGTCGTGCTCGTCGCGCGCGGCCTTTCCAACCGGGACATCGCCGCGCGGCTCGTCATCTCGAGGCGGACCGTGGACGCGCACGTCAACCACATCTTCGCCAAGCTCGGGCTCTCCTCGCGGGTGCAGCTGACCATCTGGCTGCGCGACCGGGTGCCCGTGCGACTCATCGACGACCTGTCTCCGGCCGCCCACGCGTAGTAGCCTGGCGCTACTCCCCAACGCACGAGGTCGCCATGGCTGCCGGCACGTCCTCTCGTACACAAGGCACGCTGCCACCGCAAACGTCCGGGTTCGTCGGCCGCGCGGCCGAGCTGGGAAGAGCGCGCGAGCTGCTACGGGAGTCGCGGCTCGTCACCATCACCGGGACTGGCGGGGTCGGCAAGACCCGGCTCGCGGTGCGGGTGGCGGGCGAGGCGTCCGACGGTTTCCGCGACGGCGTGCACCTGATCGAGCTGTCGGGGGTGCGCGATCCCGGGCTGCTCACGTACGCGGTCGCGGCCGGGCTTACGCTCGCCGAGCTCTCCAACGCCGAGGCTGACCAGGGATCCCAGCTCAACACGCTGCTCGGCTTCATCCGCGACCGCGAGCTGCTGCTCATCCTCGATACCTGCGAGCACCTCGTCGACGCGTGCGCGGCGCTTGCGGGCACCATCCTCGGCGAGGCGCCAGGCGTCACCATCCTGGCGACGAGCAGGCAGCCGCTTGACGCGTCGGGCGAGGCCCTCCTGCAGCTGTGCCCGCTGCCGGTGCCGGACCCGAGCGAGGACTCGGCGGGCAAGGCGGACGCCGTTGAGCTGTTCGCGCAGCGGGCCGCGGCGACGGTGCCTGGTTTCCGCGTGACGCAAGAGAACCTCGCGGACGTCATCACGGTCTGCCGGAGGCTCGACGGCATTCCCCTGGCCATCGAGCTCGCCACCGTCCGGCTGCGCGCGCTGCCGCTGCGCGAGATGGCCGAGCTCATCGACGACCGGCTGCGGCTGCTCACCGGCGGCCGGCGCGCGGGGCCGCCGCGCCACCAGACGCTGCGGGCCACGATCGAGTGGAGCTACTCGCTGTGCACGCCGACCGAGCAGCTGCTGTGGGCGCGGCTGTCGGTCTTCGCCGGCGGCTTCGACATCGCGGCGGCGGAAGCGGTCTGCGCAGACGGCGAGCTCGCCAGGGATGAGATCCTGCCAACGCTCATCAGCCTGGTCGACAAGAACGTGCTCGCCAGGGACCGCGCGCCGGACCCGAGCCTGCCGGAAGGCGGCCAGCCGGCCGAGCCCGCGTTCCGCATGCTCGACACGATCCGCGAGTTCGGCGCCGAGCGACTGCACCTGGCCAGCACGCACGGGGCCGCCACGCAGGGAGCCAGCACATACGAAGCCGCCACGCAGGGGCCAGCACGCACGAGGCCGCCACGCAGGGGGCCAGCACGCACGAGGCCGCCACGCAGGCGATCGCCCGGCAGGCCGTCCCCGGGCGGCGGGCGCAGTGGAACGGCGACGACCTCGGGCAGGCGGAGGCCGCCGTGCGCCGCAGGTTCATCGCGCACTACCTGGCGCTCGCCGAGCGGTTCGAGCGGGAGCCGACGACCGACCAGGTCGGCCAGTACCAGCGGCTGCGCCGGGAGCACGCCAACCTGCGCGCGGCCTTCGACTACGCGCTCGGCCTGCCGGGCAACGAGGGCGCCGCCATCCTCCTCGCTACCTCGCTGTTCCTCTACTGGCGGATCTCCGGCCTGCTGCGGGAGGCGGAGTACTGGCTTGACCAGGCGCTGCAGCGATGCCCCAAGGGGTCGGTGGTGCGCGCCCGGGTGCTGAGCACGCGCGGGTACGTCCGCACGCTGCTCGGAGACTTCGCTAACGGGCGCGCCGACGCCGAGGCGGCCATCGAGATGGCCGCCGTCTTCAGCGACCTGGCCGCGGCCGGCCGCGCGCACAGCACGCTGCACCGCGTCCTCACCTACAGCGGGAACGTCGCCGAGGCGCAGGACGCGGCGGACGCCGCGGCCCGCTGCGTCACCAGCGGCGGCGACACGCTCGCCCTCGCACAGCTCGACCTGGTGGATGCCCTGCTCCGGTTGCAGGAAGGAGAGCCAGGGCTGTGCTGCGAGAGTGCCACCAGGGGTCTTGGCCGGCTCCCCGAGGACGAGGTCTGGTGCACGGCCTACCTGCTTGGCCTTCAGTCGCTCGGCCTGTTCCTGCGCGGCGACTTCGACCGTGCCTGGCCATCCGCGCGGCGCAGCCTGGAGATGCAGGGCGAACTCCGGGAGGAGGTGGGCATCGCCTTCGGCCTCGGCACCCTCGCGTTCATCGCCGCGGGCCAGGGCCGGTACGAGCGCACCAGCTGGCTGTTCGGCGCGTCGGCGCCGCTGTGGGAGCGGTCGGGGCGCTGGTACACCGGCGCACCCGTCTTCGAGACGCTGCACGCGGTCGCAGAACGGGTGGCGCGCAACGGCCTCGGCGAGGACCGCTTCTGGGAGTTGCACGCGGCCGGCGCGGCGGCGCCGCTTGACCAGGCCATCGAGCGCGCCCTCGGCGACGACGACCAGCTCGGCGACCCGGCCGGCCACTCGGCCGGTAGCGTAGAATGACCGTCCAGTCACGGAACCGAGCACGAGCGACTGAGTGACGAGGGCAAAAACGGCGGCTTCGGGCGCGCAGAGGCGAGCGCGGGAAACACTGTACGGGCAGCTCCCCGTTGAGACGACCGGCTTCATCGGCCGGGAGGCAGAGCTGGCCCGGCTGAGCGCGCTGCTTGAACAGGCCCGGCTGATCACGGTGACCGGCCCGGGCGGCGTCGGCAAGAGCCGTCTCGCGCTGCGCGCCGCCGCGGCGGCGGCACCCGGCTTCGCCGACGGGGTCTGCCTGGTCGAGCTTTCCGCGCTGCGCGAGCCCGGGCTCCTGGTGCACACGGTCGCGGGCGCGCTCGGCCTCCCCGAGCAATCCCACGGTTCCCACCTGGACGCGGTGCTCGCCCACCTGAGCGACCGCCATCTCCTGCTGATCCTGGACACCTGCGAGCACCTCATCGACGCCTGCGCGATGTTCGCCGAGGCGGTCGTCGCCCGGGCGCCGCGCGTCACCCTGCTCGCCACGAGCAGGGAACCGCTCGACGTGAGCGGCGAGAACGCCTGCCCCGTCGCCCCGCTGCCGGTCCCGAGGCCGCCCGACGCGGACGCCGACGCCGTCGCGGGCAGCGCCGTGGAGCTGTTCCTTCAGCGCGCGTCCGCCGCGGTCCCCGGCTTCACCGTCACCACCGACGACCTGCCCGACGTGATCGGGCTGTGCCAGCGACTCGACGGCATACCGCTGGCCATCGAGCTCGCCGCCGTGCGGCTGCGCGCGCTGCCGCTCGATGAGCTCGCCGGCCGACTCGACCAGCGGCTGGCGCTGCTGACGAGCGGGCAGCGCGGCGGCCGCCACCGGACGCTGCGGGACGCGATCAGCTGGAGTCACGACCTGTGCACCCCCGCCGAGCAGGCGATGTGGGCGCGCCTTTCCGTCTTCGCCGGCCCGTTCACGATGAGCGCGGCCGAGGAGGTGTGCGCGGACGGGCCAGCCGACCAGGTCATGCCGACGGTCGTCCGGCTGGTGGACAAGTCGGTGATCGTCAGGATCGACGCGGCGGCGGACGCCGACGGGACGCTCACCCAGTACCGCATGCTCGACACCTTCCGCGAGTTCGGCGCCGAGCGGCTCGGCGGGTCCGGCGACGCGAGCGGCACGCGGCGCCGCTTCGTCGCCCGCTACCTGGCCATGGCCAGGTACTTCCGTGACCACTTCCTCGACGACGACCAGCTCACCCGGATGCGCGAGCTGCGCCGCGAGCACGCTAACGTCAGGGCCGCGCTCGAATACGCGTTTAGCGACGAGGCGCTCGTCGCCCGGGGGGACGACGCCCCGTACCCCCCGATATCCGGACAGGCGGACGGCGTCGAGCTCGCCATCGCGCTGTCGGCCTACTGGCGCGCCCGCGGCCTGGCCCACGAGGGCAGTTACGGGCTCGGCCGGGCCGCCGGGCGGGCGCGGGAGGGCTCGGCCGCCCGTGGCCGCGCGGTGCTTGAGCGCGGTCACCTGCTGGCCATGGAGGGCGACGCGGCCGGCGCGCTCGCCGCCGCGGCGCAAGCCATCGCGCTCGCCGGACCGCTCGGCGACAAGGCACTCGCCGCCTGGGGCTACCTGGTCAAGGCCGCGGCGCTGTGCGGCAAGGGGCGGCTGGCGGCGGCCGCGGAGTCTGGCGACGAGGCCAGGCGGCGGCTCACCGCGCTCGACGACCAGCTCGGGCTGGCCAGCCTCGACATCCAGCTCACCTACCTGGCCCTGCTCAACGATGACATCGAGGCCGCGCTCGGGCACGTGGAGCGCGGGCTGCGCCAGCTCAGCGGATCCCGCGAACGGTGGCTGCACGCCAACCTGTACATGCTGGCCTCGGTCGGCCTGTACCTGGCGGGCCGCGACATCGAGTCCACCTGGACCGCCACCAGGGCGTTGCAGGTCAAGCAGGAGATCGGCGACGTGCTCGGGATGGCCTTCACGCTTGAGCTGCTCGGCTGGCTGGCGGCCAGGTCCGGCAGCCACCAGCGCGCCGCCTGGCTGCTCGGCGGGGCCGACCCGCTGTGGGAGCGGGCGGGCGGCCGGCTCACCGCCACCGCCTCCTTCGGGCGGCTGCACACCGAGGCGGTGGCCAGGTGCGGCGGCGCGCTCGGCGGGAAGCTGTTCGCCGAGCTGTTCACCCGGGGGGTAAGGCACCCGGTTGAGCCGATGATCGCCTTCGCGCTGAACGACGTCGGCGACCCCGCGGCGGGCAGCGGCACGAAGATCCGCCTTCCCAGCCAGCTCACGGTGCGGGAACGGGAGATCGCGAGCCTGGTCGCCGCGGGCCTGTCCAACCGGCAGATCGGCGACATGCTCTTCATCTCGCGGCGCACCGTCGACGCGCACCTTGAGCACATATTCGGCAAGCTTGGAATTACCTCGCGGGTAATGCTAACGATCCAGTTGCGCGAGCATTCCGCGGCGACGGACGCGGGCGCGAACGCGTAGCGACCGATAATTCCAAGTACGCTTAGCAAGTCCACGGTTACGCGACCACGGGGGGCACGCGACAAGGGGGCAGGGGCCGCGTCCGCGCGACGCGCTCCGGCGTCACGCTCGCGGGCACCGGCGGGTTGGGCGAGGGCCCGCCAGGTCCTGAGCTGCACAATTGCCGGAGGGCGCTTTATACGCGGCGCCCGCCATAACATAATGGTGGTGACATGGCTGTCACTCAGGCTGCGGGGGTAGGTCAGCTTCCCGCGGAGACGAACGAATTCGTCGGGCGAACGACGGAACTGCGCCAGATCGACGGGTTGCTGCGCGATGCGCGGCTGATCACGCTTGTCGGTCCCGGCGGGGTCGGCAAGACCCGCATCGTCCTGCGCGCCGCTGACGCGGCGGCCTCCCGCTACGCGGACGGTATCTGCCTGGTCGAGCTGTCCGCACTGCGCGACCCCGAGCTGCTGCCGCACACGGTCGGCCGCAGGCTCGGACTGGCCGAGCAGGCCCTCGCCTCGCAGCGGGAGGCGCTGCTCGCGCACCTGAGCGACCGCCGCCTGCTGCTGATCCTTGACACCTGCGAGCACCTCATCGACGCGGTCGCCGAGCTGGTCGAGGCGATCCTCATCGCGGCACCGCACGTGACCGTGCTCACCAGCAGCCGCGAGCCGCTCGACGTGGACGGAGAGACCACCTTCCCGATCCGCCCGCTCCCAGTGACACAGCCGGAGGGAACGGGCGAAGGGCCGCACTCGTTCGGGATGACGGATTTTCAAGCGGGCGGCGAACCCGACGGCGGCGCGGGGACGGCGACCGCCGGCGACGCCGTCGAGCTCTTCGCGCGGCGGGCCGCCGCCGCCGTGCCCGGGTTCACGGTGACCGACGCGAACCGCGCCGACGTGATCCGGCTCTGCCAGCGGCTCGACGGCATCCCGCTCGCCATCGAGCTGGCCGCCGTCCGGCTCCGCACGCTGTCACTCGCCGAGCTCGCCGCGCGGCTTGACCACCGGCTGCCGCTGCTGACCGGCGGGAACAACGAGAGCGAGGGCCGGCACCGGACGCTGCGCGACGCGATCGGCTGGAGCTACGACCTCTGCACCGACGCCGAGCGGGCGCTGTGGGCGCGGCTGTCGGTGTTCGCCGGCGCCTTCAACGTCGCCGCCGCCAGGGAGGTCTGCGCCAGCGCCGACCTCGACTCCGGCGACATCTTCGAGACGATCATCCGGCTCGTCGACAAGTCGGTCCTGGTCCGCGTGCAGCCGATCACGGTCGGGGTGCCGGATGAGGACCAGCCCGCGTGGTACCGGATGCTCGACACCATCCACGAGTTCGGCGGCGAGATGCTGAGCGCGGCGGGGAGCGAGGGCGCGGTCCGCGAGCGGTTCATCGGCCGCTACCTGGCCAAGGCACGGTACTTCGCCGAGCACCTGACCGACGAGGTGCAGCTTGAGCGGTTCCGCGAGCTGCGCCGCGAGCACAGCAACCTCAGGGCCGCGCTCTACTACACGCTCGACGACGAGCGGAGCGAGCGGATCCGGCAGGGCGCGGAGCTCGCCAACGCCTTGTACGGGTACTGGCACATGTCCGGCCTGCTGCGCGAGGGCCGGTACTGGTACCGCCGGGTGCTCGACGCGCTTCCCGACACGTCGACGCCGGAGCGCGGCTGGGCCCTGGCCAGCCGCGGGTACCTCGGCGCGATGCAGGGCGAGGCCGCCGAGGCCGTGGCCGACGCGGACGCGGGCACCCAGATCGGCCACGAACTCGGCGATGACCTGCTCATCGGCCGCGGCTACAACTACCTGACGCTCGCCCTGACGATCGCCGACCGGTACGACGAGGCGCGGGTGGCCGCGGCGAAGGCGGAGCGGAAGCTCGAGGCGCTCGGCGACCGCACCGGACTTGCCATCCTCGACTGCCACTGGGCGCACCTTTCCCACCTCTCCGGCGACCCGCAGGAGACACTCCGCTACGGCGCGCGGGCCGTCAGCCGGTTCGGCGGCGCGAAGGAGTGGTGGGCCTCCGCCTGGGCCTACGCGATCTCCGGCATGGCCCTGTACTGGGAGCCGAGCCGTGACGCGGAGACCGCGCGCGTGCTCAACAAGTCGCTGCTGCTCAAGCACGAGCTCGGCGACATGGTGGGGACGGCCTACTGCCTGGAGATCCACGGCTGGCTGGCCGCCAGGGCCGGCCGCCACGTGCGGGCCTCCTGGCTGCTCGGCGCCGCGGAACCGCTGTGGGAGCTGGCCGGCGGCCGGCTGGGGGGCACCGCGGCCCTCTTGCAGGTCCACGATCAGTCGACGGCGGCCTGCCGCACGGCCCTTGGCCCGCGCCGGTTCGACTCGCTGTTCACGCGCGGCGCCGTCGCGCCGCACGACGACATGGTCGCGCTCGCGATCGCCGGCGCCGAGGCGCCGGGCAAGCGGGTCCCCGCCATCCCGCAGCCGGGCAAGCTGACCGACAGGGAGTGGGAGATCGCCTACCTCGCGGCGGCCGGGCTGTCCGCCGAGCAGGTCGCCAGGCAGCTGTACCTGGCCACGAGCACGGTCGAGAAGCAGCTGGCGAGCGTCTTCGGCAAGCTCGGGGTCACCTCCGCCGACCAGCTCGGGCCATGGCTCGAGGAGGCCGACGGGCTGCCCGTCCGCACCGTGCTTTAGGGGACACGGCCCCTGTCGGCGGGCGGGTAAGCGCTAGCGGCCGGCTAGAGGTTGCCGCGGCGCTCCTGCTCGCGCTCGATCGCATTGAACAGGGCCTGGAAGTTGCCCTTGCCGAAGCCGAGCGAGCCATGGCGCTCGATGAACTCGAAGAACACGGTCGGCCGGTCGCCGATCGGCCTGGTGAAGATCTGGAGCAGGTAGCCGTCCTCGTCACGGTCGACGAGGATGCCGCGTTCCTTGAGCTCCTCGACGGGGACGCGGACCTCGCCGATCCGCTGCCTCAGCACCGGGTCGGTGTAATACGTGTCCGGCGTCGCGAGGAACTCCACGCCACGGGCCCTCAGCTCGTCCACGGTGGCGCAGATGTCCGGGGTCGCGAGGGCCAGGTGCTGCACGCCGGGGCCGCCGTAGAACTCGAGGTACTCGTCGATCTGGGACTTCCGCTTGCCCTGGGCCGGCTCGTTGAGCGGGAACTTCACCCGGTGGTTGCCGCTCGCGACCACCTTGCTCATCAGCGCCGAGTACTTCGTGGCGATGTCGTCGCCGATGAACTCGGCCAGGTTGGTGAACCCCATGACCCGGTGGTAGAAGTCCACCCACTCGTCCATCCGCCCGAACTCGACGTTCCCGACCACATGGTCGAGCGCGACGAACGCCGGCCGCCGCTGCGCACCTTTCGCATGGGGAGCTCCCGCCCCCCATCCCCCCTGGGGCCCGTCCAGGGCGATCGCATTGCCCCGTGGCACGTACCCGGGCAGGTACACGCCACGGTACCGGGACCGGTCGACGAGCGTGTGCACCGTGTCGCCGTAGGCGGCGAGCACCGCGACCCGCACGGTGCCGTTTTCGTCGGTAACGTCGTGGGGTTCCGTGACCACCCGCGCCCCGGCCGCACGCGCGTGATCAACG
>JAWWPV010000812.1:0-5898 GCA_033854775.1 Trebonia sp. | reverse complement strand
CCCAGCTCGGCGCGCGGCTGGTCAAGCGGGTGCCGGTTGCCAGGGTCGTCCTGGCAGACGATCATCGGCCACCCCCCGCGGCCAGCCGCGCCGGCATCGGCATCCGCTTCACCATGGAGTTCCTCATCGTGTTCCTCTCTCGTCTAGCACGGCCGGGCCGTGCCAGTTCCCACTCCCCAAATGACTGTCGATACAGGTACGGGGCGAAGCGGGAACCGGGATTGGATGCCGAGAGGCAAACAAGTGTGATCCGGACCACTCTCCGGCAGGGGTAACCCGCCGAGGGGCCGCGTGGTCTCAGCGGGCGCGGGCCGGGATCAGGCCGGCCAGCAGGATTTCCGCGGTCCGGCGCAGCCGGGGGGTCAGGTCGACGCAGGCGCCGGCCAAGGCCGGGTCGGAGGCGTAGAGCTCCGCGAGGGCGGCCACGGGGTTGGCGATCTGCCAGACCGCGCCGGCCAGGGACGCCAGGGCGGCGACGAACTCCCCGCACTCGGCCAGGGTCAGCTCGGGCAGGACCCGTTGCGCGATGGCGGCCGCCTCGTCGACCGCCGCCAGCGAGGTCCGCTTGTAGCGGCGCACCGCCTCGGCGGACACGTTGCGCTCCAGGTTGAGCGGCGTGTGGGCGATGAGGTCGCACAGCAGCGGCCGGTCGCCGAAGCTCCTGGCGAAGACGTCGGCGACCAAGGCGGCCGAGCCAGGGGCCGCGGAGTCCCTGCTGAAGGGGTCGAGCCCGGCGTGCAGTGCCGTCGTCCACTCCCGCCACGCCTGGGCGGTCAGCTCAAGGAAGATCTGCTCGCGGGTCTCGAAGTAGCGCAGCAGCGCCGACTTGTGGATGCCGACCCGCGCGGCGATGTCGGCCAGGCTCACGGCGCGGACCCCGTCGCGCAGCGCAAGCTCGCGGGCGGCGCCGAGGATGGCGTCCCTGCGCTCCAGCTTCTGCTCGGGGCGCCTGGCCCGCTGGTAAGTCCCAGCGCTCAAAACAGGGCTAGTGCTCATGATGGGTCCAGTGTATCTATCACAACGCCGTTGTATTATTATCAAACCGATGTTGCGTTAAGTTCTCTCCAAAAGGAGCGCGTCATGCCGCAGGTCTTCTTTCTCACCGGGAGCAGCCGTGGTCTCGGCCGCCAGGTAGCCGAGGCCGCGCTCGCGGCCGGGCACTACCTCGTCGCGACCGCCCGCAACCCGGCCAGCCTGGCCGACCTGGCGAACCGCTACGGCGGCCAGGTCCTCCCGGTCGCCCTCGACGTCACCGACCCCGGGGCGGCCGTGGCCGCGGTCACCGCCGGGACCGAGGCGTTCGGCCGGATCGACGTCGTGGTCAACAACGCGGGCTACGCCAACCTGGCGGCGGTCGAGGACATCTCGCTCGACGACTTCCGCGAGCAGGTCGACGCCAACCTGTTCGGCGTCGTGAACGTCACTAAGGCGGCGCTGCCCGTGCTGCGCGCCCAGGGCGGCGGCCACATCATCCAGGTCTCTTCCATCGGGGGCCGTCTCGCCACGGCAGGGCTGTCCGCCTACCAGGCGGCCAAGTGGGCGGTCGGCGGCTTCTCCGAAGTACTCGCCAGGGAGGTCGGCCCGCTCGGGATCAAGGTCACGGTCCTTGAGCCGGGCGGCATGCGGACCGACTGGGCCGGGTCATCCATGCGGGTGCCGCCGGTCAGCGAGCCGTACCAGCCGACCGTCGGCGTGAGCTCCGCGATGCACAGCAGCGACGACTTCCTCGGCGACCCGGCCAAGGTAGCCCAGGTCGTCCTCGCGATCGCGGGGATGGCCGAGCCGCCGCTTCGGCTGATCCTGGGCAGCGAGGCCTACGCCTACGCGATGGCCGCGGCCGGGGCGCGGGCCGAGTCCGATGCCGCCTGGCACGACCTCACCGTCTCCACCGACCGCGACGACGCCACGGCCGCGCAGCGCGATCCCCTGGCGGCGGCGCGCCGCTAGCGGTCAGCCGCCCAGGATTGCCGGTGGTTGTGGCAACGGGCCGGCTATAGGCGGCTCGCTGCCACAACCAGCCGGCCAGACGCCAGCGGGCCGGCGGCTAAGAGAAGGAGTATCCCGATGCCTGCAAGCGCAGACGAAGAGCGGGAGTACCAGCGGGCAGCTGAGACGGCCGGGCGGCTGCTCGGCAAGCCGCTCGTACTTCCCCTTGGCGAAGGAGAGCCCGCCGTCGGCAAGGACTTCCGGCGGCTCGCCACCGTCGCCACGTTCGGCCAGTCGTGGCCACGCGAGGGCCTCGACGACCGCAGCCGGGCGCTGATCTCGGTCACGATCGCCGCGACACTCGGCACCCACGAGCCGCTGCGCGGCCAGCTGCGCATCGCGCTGCACTCGGGCGTGACCAAGGAAGAGATCGTCGAGCTGTTCATCCACCTGGCGGCCTACGCGGGCGCCGCCCGTGCCTTCGACAGCTACCAGGTCGCCCTGGCCGTGTTCGCCGAGGCCGGCTAGGAACGGCGGCCGAAGCGGCTCCTATCGGTGAAAAACTCGACGATTTCCGGCTTGGCGGTCGCAGGCGAGCCCGCCTGGTAGGGAGGCTGCGGGTCGTACTCGATCCCGAGCTGGATGCGCTGGGCTACCTCGTCGCCCGCCACGCGGCCCGCCAGGGCCAGCGCCATGTCGATGCCGGCGGACACGCCCGCGGCGGTGACGTACTTGCCGTCGAAGACATAGCGCTCCCCCTGCCGCGGGGTGGCACCGAGCCTGCGGAGCTCATCGTGGGCGAGCCAGTACGTGGTTGCGTTCCTGCCCGTGAGCAGGCCCGCCGCCGCCAGGACGAGCGAGCCCGTGCAGACGGAGGTCGTCCACGCGCTGGTCTTGTCCGCCTCGACGAGCCAGTCCTGAAGCGGCCCCGCGGTCATCTGGGCGGCCTGGCCAGGGCCGCCGGGGATGACGATGATGTCGGGACGCGGGACGTCCGCGTAACCCGCCTGCGCCTGGAGGGTGAGAGTGCGGGTCTCGTCGGTGACACCACGCTCCCGTTCGGAAGCGAAGATTACTTCGGAATCCGGCAGGCGAGTCAGAACCTGGTGCGGGCCGATGGCGTCGAGCGCGGTGAAGCGGTCAAACAACGCGATGACGATCTGCATGGTGCTCCTTGGGTATGGGACGGAACCGGCGGCGGTACTCTGCGGGGCTCACGCCGAGCGCCTCGATGAACGCGCGGCGCATGGCCTCGGTGGTGCGGTAACCGCAGGCACGGGCGGTCTGCTCGATGCCTTCTGCGGTGTCTTCCAGGTGACGGCGGGCGGCTTCCAGGCGGGTCCGCTCGACGTACCGGCCGGGCGGCATGCCGACCTCGGCGGCGAACGCGCGGGCGAAGTGCCGCGGCGACAGGCTGGCTTTCTCCGCGAGGGCCTCGACCGACAGGTCGCCGGCCGGGTGCTCGGCGATCCACTGCTGGACGTCCCGCAGCGGGGCCCGCCTGGCCACCTGGGCGGACAGCTGGGCGCTGAACTGCGACTGGTTGCCCGGGCGGCGCAGGAACACGACGAGGTGGCGGGCGATGGCGAGTGCCATGTCGCGGCCGAGGTCGTCCTCGACGAGGGCGAGCGCCAGGTCGATGCCGGCGGTCACGCCGGCGGAGGTGGCGACGTTCCCGTCCTTGACGAAGATCGGGTCCGGGTCGACGTCCACGGCCGGGTACTGGTCACGCAGGCTGTCGCAGTACGACCAGTGGGTGGTCACGCGCCTGCCGTCGAGGAGGCCGGCCTCGGCGAGGAGGAAGGCACCCGTGCAGACGGAAGCGACGCGCTTCGCCTGGGGCGCGCGGGCACGGATCCAGGCGACGAGGTCCTGGTCCATGCGGCGGGCCCCCGCGCCGCCGGGGACGATCAGCAGGTCGGGCGGGTCGGCCTGGTCCTGCTCCCGGAGGTCGCCGTCCGGGATGATGGCCAGGCCGCTTGACGTGCGGACCCGGGCGCCGCCGAGACTGGCGGTGCGCATCCGGTAGGCATGGCTGCCCAGGTGGTCGCGGGCCCCGGCGAAGACCTCAAGCGGGCCGGTGACGTCGAGGGACTGCACGCCGTCGAACAAGACGATCAGTACTGTTCGCACGCGTCCCAGTCTGACGAGCCCCGCTCATGGCAGCAATGACGAGAATCCCACCAATCCTGCCATGCACTGCGCAGGCCGAAATCCATTGGGATCGGACCCGCCGCGCGCCTTACGATCGGACGCATGCCGAGCTATGAGCCAGTAGACCTGTCTGCTGCGTGCAACGCGGGTGTGGACGTTCTTGGCGATGAGCCGGGCGAGGTTCCGCTCGGGCGGGTGGACCTGCGCGGCCTGCCGTTCCTGATCGGGTCGGAGCCACCGTCTGCGGAGCGGTGCTTCCTGCTGCCCGTTGCCCCGGTGCCGGTCGGGATCGGCCGGCCGGCGCGGCGGGTGATCGTCGCGCACCGGCTGCTTGAGCCGGGCGCGCCGGGCGGTCACGCGGCCGGGCAGACCGTCGCGGAGTATGTTTTTCACCTGGCCGGCGGCGAAGTCGTCACCGCGCCCATCCGGGAGCGGTTCGAAATCCAGGTGGTGCCGCCGGGGTGGGGCCGTCTGCCGTTTCTCGCCGTCACCGACACCAACGACCATAACCTGCCGCGTTTTGCGGGCAGCTGGGGCGAAGCCGGGGCTCGCCTGGCGGAGCATGACATGGGATGGCCCGCCGGGTACTTCCTGTGGTGCTGGGAAAATCCTCATCCGGAACGACCCGTTGAGCGGATCGAGTTCATCCCGCGTGGCCCGCGGTTCGTCGTCGCCGGCATCACGACCAGCGACGCCGATGAGCACCCGTTCGTCCGCGCGCCGGCGCGCCCGGTGCGACTGGTGGCGAGGGACGGACGGGACGGTGTCCTCGATATCGACGTGGACCGGGGTGTCGCGACCTATCCGCAGCCGCTGCCCGGCGAGGACGACCGGGCCGGCTGGGGAGCGACCGAGGGAACGGCCGCGTATACGTCGATCGCCGCGCTCCCGTCGGCCACCGTCGCCGTCCGACGGGGCGGCGACGAGCTCGGCCGGGTGCGCTGGGGCGACCTGGAACGTGACGGGCGGGCTAATGCCGGCCGGGTCTCGCTTGAGCTGGTGGAAGGCGGCCGCAACTGGGTGCATGTCAGCGTGGTCGACGACGCGACCGGCCGGCCGGTGCCGTGCCGGGTCCATTTCCGTTCGGCTGAGGGGATTCCCTACCAGCCGCACGGCCACCACAATCACGTCACGCAAAATCTCGGCAGCTGGCATTACGACGTTGGCGGTGACACCCGTCTTGGCCAGCGCAGCTACGCGTATATCGACGGCACCTGCCAGGGATGGCTGCCGCGAGGCGACGTCGTCGCGGACGTCGCGCGCGGGTTCGAGTACGAGCCGCTCCGGCAGACCGTGCGGATCGAGCGGGGTCAGCGAGACCTGACGCTGCGGATCAGGCGCGTCGCTGACATGGCCTCGGAAGGATGGTGGTCGGGCGACTCGCACGTGCACTTCCTGTCGACCCCGGGCGCTCAGCTCGAGCAACGGGGCGAGGACCTGCGTGTCGTCAATTTGCTGCAGACGCAGTGGGGCGCGCTGTTCACCAACACCGAGGATTTTTCCGGGCGGCCCAGTGTCGTCGATGGCAGTGTTGTTGATATGGGCGGCTACGTAACGTACGTCGGCCAGGAGAACCGGCAGCACGTGCTCGGACACATGGTCCTGTGGGGCCTGAGGGAACCGGTCATGCCGTGGTGCAGCGACGGTCCCGACGAGGCCGAGCTCGGGGGCGCGCTGGACGCGACGCTGAGCGACTGGGCCGACCGGACGCATGCCCAGGGCGGCACCGTCGTCGCCGCGCATTTCCCGAATCCGAACGGCGAGCCGGCCGTTCTCGTCGCGACCGGCCGGGCCGACGCCGTCGAGATGCTGGCCCAT
>JAWWPV010000811.1:0-3281 GCA_033854775.1 Trebonia sp. | reverse complement strand
AACTGGCCGCCAGGCACACCGCGGCGGGGAACGCCGTCACCGTGCTGACCGCGCGGGGCGACTTCCCTGGCTTCGGGCGGATCGTGCGCGACGCCGACGGCGCCTTCCTGCGGATCGTCGAGGAACGCGATGCGCGCGGTGGCGAGCGCGCCATCGATGAGTTCAACTCCGGCTGCTACGCGTTCGACGGTGCGCTGCTCGCCGACGCCGTCAAGCGGGTGACCACCGACAACAGCCAGCACGAGGAGTACCTCACCGACGTCGTGCAGATCCTGCGCGGCGACGGGCACCGGGTCGGCACCGTGCTCGCCGCCGAGTCGGCGGAGATCAGGGGCGTCAACGACCGGGTCCAGCTCGCGCAGGCGCGGCGAGCGCTCAACGACCGGATCCTCACCGACTGGATGCTCGCCGGGGTCACGATCACCGACCCGGCGTCTACCTGGGTCGATGTCACGGTGACCATCGGACAGGACGCCGAGATCGGCCCGCAGACCCAGCTTGAGGGCACGACGGTGATCGGTGCCGGGGCCAAGGTCGGACCTGGCTGCCTGCTTGCGGACACGACCGTCGGCGAGGACGCCGTGCTGCTGCACGCGGTCTGCCGTCAGTCGGAGATTGGCCCGCGGGTCACCATCGGCCCGTTTGCCTACCTGCGGCCGGGGGCCAGCATCGCCGCGGACGCGCACATCGGCACTTACGTCGAGCTCAAGAAGTCGCTCATCGGCGCGGGCGCGAAGGTGCCGCACCTCACCTACGTCGGCGACGCGACCGTCGGCGCGGGGTCGAACATCGGCGCGGGGACGATCTTCGCCAACTACGACGGGGCGCACAAGCACCACACCGAGGTTGGCGAGAACGCGTTCGTCGGCAGCAACACGGTGCTCGTGGCCCCGGTCACGATCGGCGACGGCGCCTACACGGCGGCCGGGTCGGCGATCCAGGAGGACGTGCCGGCCGGCGACCTGGGAGTGGCACGGGGGCGACAGCACAATTCCGACGGTTGGGTGCTTCGCAACCGGCAAGGGACACGGTCGGCGGAGGCAGCGACACGCACCCGTTCGGATGAATCCCAATGATCTTGTCCTTGGTTGTACGGCCTGAGGGAGTGCAGTACTAGGTGAGTGGCATGACGGTGCCGAGCCAGAAGAAGATGATGTTGTTCGGCGGGCGGGCCTTTCCCGAGCTTGCCGCTGAGGTTGCCGACTGCATGGGGGTCGAGACTGCGCCGGCGAAGCTATATGACTTCGCCAACGGCGAGATCATGGTCCGGTTCCTTGAGTCGGTTCGCGGCAGCGACGCCTTCGTGCTCCAGAGCCACACCGCGCCGATCAACCAGTGGATCATGGAGCAGCTCATCATGGTCGACGCGCTTAAGCGGGCGTCGGCCAAGCGGATCACCGTGGTCATGCCCTTCTTCGGCTATGCCAGGCAGGACAAGAAGAGCCGGGGCAGGGAGCCGATCTCGGCGCGCCTGGTCGCCGACCTGTTCGCGACCGCGGGCGCTGACCGGCTGATGGCGGTCGACCTGCACACCGCGCAGATCCAGGGGTTCTTCGACGGGCCCGTGGATCATCTGTTCGCGCTGCCGATCCTCGCGGGCTACCTCGAAAGCAAGCTGAACGTGCGCAACGTGACCGTGGTGGCGCCGGACGCCGGGCGGGTCCGGGTCTGCGAGCGCTGGACCGACCGGCTCGGCACGCCGCTCGCCATCATCCACAAGCGGCGCGACCCCGACATGCCCAACCAGGTCAAGGTCTTCGAGGTGGTCGGTCACGTCAAGGGACGAACCTGCATCCTGGTGGACGACATGATCGACACCGGCGGGACGATCGTGAAGGCCGCGGACGCGCTATTCGAACAGGGCGCGGAGCGGATCATCGTCGCCGCGACGCACGGCGTGCTCTCCGGTCCGGCCGTTGACACCCTGAAGAACTCGCGGATCAGCGAGGTCGTCATCACGAATACGCTGCCGGTTCCGCAGGAGAAGCACTTCGACAAGCTGACCGTGCTGTCCATCGCCCCGCTGATCGCCCGCGCGATCAACGAGGTCTTCAACGACGGCTCGGTCACGAGCCTTTTCGACGGCCAGTCTTAATAATCGGCGGTACTGCCCCAGATACAGAGGGGCCCCTTCCCGCCATTCCCCGGTTGGGCGGGAAGGGGCTTCTGTGGCGTCCGGGACCCGCCACTCCCGGGTCCCGACCGCCAGCTCTGCTGGCCAGAAGCGCATCGCGGTGGCCGTGTCCCGCTTCGTACCGGACGGTGCCCCTGTAACCGTCCAATACGGAGCGGGACACAGGCCCCGCGGTCCCGCTGCGCTTCTGGCGCTGAGCAAGAGCTTGCCAGGGCGCGATTAAGCCGCGATTTAGTCGACTTGACCCGCTTCGAGGCTTGTGCCGCCCGCCCGCTTAATCGAGTTGATCTCTTCCGTGCTCGCCGCGCCGCTCCGCGCGTCCGCCGCCGCTGAAGCGGGCAGTTCGCTACACTCCGCATTGAACCCCTGGCAATTACGCCACATCATGACGTGTCCGATTTACGGTTCGGTTGAGTCATGGTTTAGTGGGGACTACGTTGACCTGACGGCGGAGGAGCACGTGCGTTCAGACGGGCGGGCCTGATGCGTTTTCGCATCCTCGGTCCGCTTGAAGTGCTGTCACCGGATGGGTGGACGGCGATCAGTGCCCCCAAATGGCGGTCGCTGCTTGCGTGCCTGCTCATCCGGCCAAGCCAGCTTGTCCCGACAGACCTGCTGATCGACGAGCTGTGGGGCGATAACCCGCCAAACACGGCGAACAACCTCGTCAGCATCTACGTGCACCGGTTGCGCAAGGTGATCGGCGACATCGAGGGCCGGGTGCTCGTCTACCGGGCGCCGGGGTACCTGTTGGTCCTTTCACCGGGCGACCTCGACATGCAGCAGTTCGAGTCGCAGTTCGGCGAGGGCAGGAACGCGCTCGCGGCCGGCGATCTGCAGACCGCGGCCATGCTGCTCAGCGATGCGCTCGCACTGTGGCGCGGGCCGCTGCTCGCCGACGTCCCGCCGTCTCCGCTGCTCAGCACGCAGGCCGGCCGCGCGGCGGAGCTATGGCTCACCGCGACCGAGCTGCGCATCGAAGCGGACCTCGCCTGTGGCAGGGCAGCGCAGGTCGTGGCTGAGCTGCGCGGGCTTGTCGCGGAGCACCCGATGCGCGAGCGGCTGTGGCTGCTGTTGATGCGGGCTCTTGAGGACGCGGGGCGGCGAGCCGAGGCGCTTGCGGTATACGCGCAGGCGCAGGAGGTCA
>JAWWPV010000810.1:0-3580 GCA_033854775.1 Trebonia sp. | reverse complement strand
CGGCGTCCGCCTCTCCGGAGATAAGCGACCGCGCGGCGTCCTCGAGCATGTCCTGGCTGAGCTCCAGGGCGTCCGCACGGATCAGCAGCATGGGGAGCGCCGCCGTGGCGTGGGCGTCGGCGAGCGCCGCCGCCATTCGCTCGCCGTAGTCGCCGCCACGCTGTCCAATGAGATCGAATCCGGCGGGCAGCCAGTCCTCGCCAGCACCGCCGAGCGCGAGCACCCGGCGAGCCACGGGCGCGGCCAGCACGGCCCTGAGCGTCTCCCGCAGCGGCGCGTCCTCCAGGGACACGGGCGGCTGGACCAGGACGATGACCTGGACCGCCAGAGTGCCTTCAGCGAACTGGGTCTCCATGAAGGAGACGCTAACCACTTAGTGGTGATTTGCCCCTGTTTTAGGCCTTACGGAAGTGTGACGGCCCGCAGCACCCTGCACGCCGGCCCCGGACGGCAGCGCCCCGGGCGCGGCCGGTCGCGACACGGCCGACGGGGCCGGGCGGGCGAGCGGCAGGCTGATCAGGAACTGGCAGCCGGGCCCCGTGTTGCGCACGCTGATCTTGCCGGAGTGCGCCTCGACGATGCCACGGGCGATGGACAGCCCGAGACCCGCGCCGCCCGACGGGTCAGGCGTCCGCGCGCTCTCGCCGCGGAACGCCACGTCAAACACGCGGGGCAGGTCACCCAGCGGTATCCCGCCGCATTCGTCGGATACGGACACGCAGGCGCGACCTGCCTGGATCGTGCCGACCACCTCGATGGTCCCGTCGGGCGCCGTGTGCCTGATCGCGTTCGTCACCAGGTTCCTGACCGCCCGGCCGAACTCCGCCGGGTCGATCAGCACGGCCATGCCCGACGCGGCCGCGCCGGTGAGCCTGACGCCCTTCGCCCGCGCCACCGGCTCGGTGCTCGCGGCCACCTCGGCGATCAGGTCCTCAAGCCCGACAAGGCGCGGCGACAGCCGAAGCGTGCCCGCGTGGATCTTGGACAGCTGGAAGAGGTCGTCGATCATCTTCGCCAGCCGGTCCGTCTCCACGCGGATCTGGGAGTGGTAGCGGCTGACCTCGCGGGGGTCGGTGACCACGTGGTCCTCGAGTGCCTCGGCCATCGCCCGCAGCCCGGCGAGCGGCGTCCGCAGGTCGTGGCTGACCCAGGCGACCAGCTCGCGCCGGCTCGCCTCCAGTGCCTGCTCCCGCGCCCGCGCACGGCCAAGCCGGTCGTGCGCCTCGGCCAGGCCCTGGGAAAGCCCGGCGAGCTCGGTCGGCAGCGTGACCGCGGGCGGCGTGTAGAAGCCGCTGTCGCCGACCTCGCGCACCGCGCCCAGCAGCCTCCTGGCTGCCCTGGTGACCGACCGGCTGATGACGAGCGCGACCGCGAGCCCGGCGAGCCCGGCGAGCCCCATCAGCTCGAGCATCGCGTCCCGGTCGCCGATGCTCAACATGAGGAAGGAGATCGTGCCCACCGCGGCCAGCGCGGTGACCACGGTGACGAGCGCGACGAGCGCGACCTGGATGCCGATGGACCGGCGCGCGAGCACCCGCTGCCCCACCACCCCGATGGCCGTGGTGAGCATCGCGGTCCCGCCGACCCACTCGGCGACGTGCGCGAGGTCCTGCGACGCGACGTACGGCATGACGTTCGCCACGGTCGCGATCATGCTGGCCCCGGCTCGTACCGGTAGCCGACGCCCCAGACGGTGACGATCCGCCTCGGCAGCGTCGGATCGGTCTCAAGCTTCTCCCGCAGCCGCCTGACATGGACGGTGACCGTGGAGGTATCACCGAACGTCCAGCCCCAGACCTCGCTGAGCAGCTGTTCCCTGGTGAACGCCTGCCGCGGGTTGCGCAGCAGGAACACGAGGAGGTCGTACTCCCGGGACGTGAGTTGCACGAGCTTGCCGCCGATGCGGACCTCGTGCGCGGCCAGGTCGACGGTAACGTCCCGGTCGGTGAGGATCCCCTGCTCCGCCTGGCCCGGCCCATCGGACATGTCCGCGGGCGCGGCGCTGCGCGAGCGCCGCAGCACCGAGCGGACCCGCATCGCCAGCTCACGCGGGCTGAACGGCTTGGTCACGTAGTCATCGGCGCCGATCTCGAACCCGGCGAGCCGGTCCGTCTCGTCGCCGAGCGCGGTCAGCATCACCACCGGGATCGGCCAGCGCTCGCGCAGCCGCCGACAGACCTCTAGGCCGTCTATGCCCGGCAACATCAGGTCGAGCACCACGAGGTCGGGTGGCTGCTCGGCGATGCGCCGCAGCGCCTCGTGACCGTCGTGCACGCACTCGACGGTGTGGCCGTCGCGGACCAGGTAGCGTCCGACGACATCGGCGACCGTCGGGTCGTCATCGACCACGACGATTCGGCCGGGCAAATCGATATTGCTCACTTGTGCACGGTATTTCGTTTTGTGATGTCACAGCTAAGGAACGGGGCAAAACGTCACCTGGCTGTAAGATGTCCTTTGTGCACCGGCTCTTCCCGATCACCCCGCCGCCGCGCTCCTAGCGGGGCGGCAGGCCCGCGCGTCTAGCCGTACGGGCTGACGTGCCTCTTTCGCGCTCTCACGCGCCCGGGTGATCGGTCTCGCCCCGCTTCCGCGACTTTCTCCCTCCCTTCTCGTCGCTGGAGCGATTTTCATGGCTTCATCCGCATGCTCTCCTTCTGCTGCCTCTTCCGCTGCCCAGGCAGGCGCCGTTTCACCAGACGCGTCGGCCCGCCGCTCGTCCGCCGCTCCCCTGCTCTGCCTCGTGCTCGCCGGCCTGCTCTGGGGTACCGGCGGCCTGACAGGAACGCTGCTCGGCGCCGCGGCCGGACTGTCACCGCTCTCGGTGGCCGCGCTGCGGCTGCTTGCGGGCGGCGCGCTCATCGTCGCCTTCCGCGTTATCCCCGGGCGGCGCTGGCCTGCCGGGCGCGCCGCGTGGGCCAGGATCGCCGTGACCGGCTTGCTCGCCGCCACGTTCCAGGCCGCTTACTTCTCCGCGGTGTCGCTGACCTCGGTCAGCCTCGCCACCCTCGTCACGATCGGCGCTGCGCCAGTCATCGTCTTGGTCGCCGAGCTGCTACTCGGCCGCCGACGCCTCGACCGGTCCTGCGTCACGCGGACGGCGCTGGCGCTTGCTGGCCTCGGCCTGCTCATCGGACTGCCGTCCGGCGGCTACGGCCCGGCCGCCGTGCTTGACAGCGCCTCGATGGCGCTGCTCGCGTCGGCGGGCTTCGCGGTGCTCACCCTGATCGGCGCCACCCCGGTGCCCGGACTTGGCGAGGAGGCGGTGACCGGGCTCGGGTTCACGGCAGGCGGACTCCTCGTGCTGCCGCTCGCGGCGCTCACCGGCGGCCTGGCGTTCCGGCCAACCCTCGTGGCGCTTGGCTGGCTTGCGGCCCTCGCCACCGGCCCGACCGCCCTTGCCTACACGCTGTACTTCCGCGGCCTGCGCAGGGCACCCGCAAGCACCGGCGCGCTCCTTTCGCTGCTGGAGCCGCTCACCGCCACGGTCCTCAGCGTGGGGTTCCTCGGCAACCGCCTCAGCCCGACGGGGATGGCGGGCGCGGTCCTGCTGGCCGCGGCGGTCCTCAGCACCGCCCGC
>JAWWPV010000809.1:0-3586 GCA_033854775.1 Trebonia sp. | reverse complement strand
GTCATGGCGGCCACCCGGCCCTCCGCCATGCTGACCACCTTCGAGGTGACCACGAGGATGTCGCCGTCTTTCATGCCCGGGCCCCCGGGAGCGGTCACCGCGTCGGCGTGAAGCCCGGCCAGGTCGGCTCCCGGCGCTATCTCCGGGATCCCGGCGATGCCGTAAACCTGGACGGGGTCCGGTGCCTGGCCCGGGGTGGCCGGGGTGCCGGACGACCCGGCGGACGGTGCCTTGGTCATCGCAGGAGTTCCTTTGCGAGGTCGATGGCGGCCTGGGCGATCGCGGCGGACGACGGGACGTCGCGCATGTACAGCGGCAGCGCCCGGACCGCGATGCCGGCCAGGTCCGGGTCGTCGACCGCGGCCTTGTCCTGCTCGTCGACGAGCCAGCCGTTGATCAGCCCCGGCCCGTAATGCGCGGCGACGGCGGCGGCGGAGGTCGCCACGCCGATCGCGGTCAGGCAGGCGTCGGCCATGCCGCGGACCGGGGCGCCGCCGATGATGCCGGAGACGCCCACCACGGTCTTCGCCGCGACGGCGGCCCTGATGCCGGGCACGGCGAGGATCGGGCCGATGGACACCACCGGGTTGGACGGCGGGAACAGCACGAAGTCCGCGTCCGCGATCGCCTCGAGCACGCCGGGCGCGGGCGAGGCGACCTCGGCGCCGACGGGGATGATCGCCGCCGCGGGAACGGCCGCGTGCAGCCGCACCCACCACTCCTGGAAGTGGATCAGCCGCTCCTCGATCTTGACCTGGGTCTCGACCCGGTCATCGGACATCGGCAGCAGCCGGACACCCGGCCGCCAGCGTTCGCACAGCACCCGCGTGACCTCGGAAAGCGGCTTGCCCTCGGCGAGCAGCTGGCTGCGGAGGATGTGCGTGGCGAAGTCGAGGTCGCCGAGCGTGAACCAGGAGGGCCCCGCGCCGTAGGCGGCGAGCTCGTCCCCGATGCGATGAGTCTCTCCCTCGCGTCCCCAGCCCTGCTCCTCGTCGCTGCCGCCGCCCAGCGTGTACATCACCGAGTCCAGGTCCGGGCAGACCCGCAGGCCGAACAGGGTGATGTCGTCGGCGGTGTTGCCAATGACGGTGATCGTCGCGTCAGGGGCCGCCGCCAGCAGGCCGCGCAGGAAGCGCGCGGCGCCGATGCCACCGGCAAGCACGGTAATCCGCATGGGTTCATTATCTCCGGGGGGGCGACCCGCCTGGACGCCGCTCCCTGCCGCGCATCGTGACTGAGAGCGATCTATGAGATACGCAGAGAAGTTTTTCGGGGAATTTACGGTGCATCTTGGACAACCAGGGGGCCAATACCACGTTCCTCGCTTGACTTAAAGCAAGACACGCGGGTGTAATTTCATTGGTGTGATTCTCGCTGTCACGGGAATGGCGACGAGTGTCTATGGGGGCTCCGAGAGGGAGGATGCGCTATGACTGAGGTCATCGTCCCGCTAACGCAGGTTGTGGTCCGTCCTGAGGACATGGATGACCTGGGTTGGCAGGACCGGGCGCTCTGCGCGCAGACGGACCCGGAGGCGTTCTTCCCAGAGAAGGGCGGCTCCACCCGGGAGGCCAAGCGGGTCTGCCGGAGTTGCGAGGTTCGCGCCGAGTGCCTTGAGTTCGCGCTTGAGAACGACGAGCGGTTTGGCATCTGGGGCGGCCTGTCCGAGCGGGAGCGCCGCCGCATCAAGCGGGAAATCATCTAACGCGGGCGCGTTCGGCGCGCTCCGCGCCTCCTCCTGTACGCACGGTAACGTCCGGGAGGCGGCCCCCGGGACTCCGCTGCCGGCCTTCTTCCGAGGTCAGCGCGGTGTACCTAAGCGGGGCATGACCGACATGTGCCCGTAATCCTGCCGTGTGCGTGCACGGGATGTATTGTTCACAAGTCAACGCGGGGGGGCTGACCGGACTGGCCTGCCGTCTCGCGGGACGGCCCCTGACCACCAACCTGTGCTGGACCTCGTGTCAACTACCGCACCGCAAACCAGGCATACCGTCACCGCGCTCATCGTCGCGCATGACGGCGCTCAGTTGCTGCCCGCACTCGTCCACGCGCTGAAGACCCAGACCTACCAGGTCGAGCAGATGGTCGGCGTGGACACGGGAAGCCGGGATCGCAGCGGTGCCGTGCTCGCCGAGCTGATCGGCCAGGACGCGGTCTTCGGGATGAGCCGGTCGACCGGGTACGGCGAGGCGGTCGCGGTCGCGCTGCGGCACGCCACGCGGCGGCGGTCCGGGATGACCGACCCCGGTCTCACCCGGGTCGAGTGGATCTGGCTGCTGCACGACGACTGCGAGCCGGCCCCCGACGCGCTTGAGAAGCTGCTGCGGGCGGCGAGCAGGGACCGCTCCGTGGTGGTCCTCGGGCCCAAGGTGCTCGACGGCCAGGACCGGCGGACCCTGCGCGAGGTGGGGGTCTCCATCGACCGGGCGGGCCGCCGGGTCACGGGCATCGACCCGGGCGAGGTCGACCAGGGCCAGCACGACCACAAGCGTGCCGTGCTGGCCGTGGGCTCGGCCGGCATGCTCGTCCGGCGCGACGTGTGGGAGCGGCTCGGCGGCTTCGACCGGGACCTGCGGTTCTTCCGCGACGACGTGGACTTCTGCTGGCGGGTGCAGGCCGCGGGCCTGCGCGTGCAGGTGGTCACCGACGCGATCCTGTACCACCGCGAGCTCGCCGCTCGGCGCCGCAGGCCGACCGAGGGCAACGCCCGCCGCCTGGACCGGCGTAACGCGCTGTTCGTCCTCGCCGTCAACCTCCCGCTGCTGACCATGCTCCGGGTGGTCGGCGGCTGCATCGTCGGCTCGCTGATCCGCGCCGCCTACTTCCTGCTCACCAAGCAGCTTGACCTGTCCGCGGCCTTCGCGCTCTCGGTGCTCGGGCTGTTCGCGCACCCGATCCGGCTCATCCGGGCCCGCGGTCGCCGGGCCGCGGGCATCGCGGAGGGGTATTACGCGGTCCGGGACTTCATCCCGCCCGCCCGCACCTTCTTCCGGCTCGCGGAGAAGATCGCCGGGCTGGTGTCGAACGGCCCGCCGCAGGCGTCCTACGGCCGTCACCAGGCGACCGCCGAAGAGTCAGAAGAAGACGAGCAGTTCATCGACCAGCAGTCCGTGGTGCGCCGGGTCATCGGGCATCCCGGGGTCCAGCTGTTCGTCGCGCTGCTGGTCATCGCCCTGGTCGCCGAGCGGAGGCTGCTCGCCGCCACCCCGCTCGGGGGCGGCGCGCTCGTGCCCGCCTGGGGCGGCGCCACCGCCCTGTGGCACGAGTACCTCGCCGGGTTCCACGCGGTCAGCGTGGGCTCCACCGCGTCCGCGCCCCCGTACCTGGCGGTCGTGGCCGGGCTCGCTACCGTGCTCGGCGGGCAGGCGTGGCTGGCGGTGGACGTCTTGCTGCTCGGCTGTGTGCCACTCGCCGGGCTGACCGCCTACCTCGCCACGCGCTGGCTAGTCACCGGCACGACGGCCCGCGTGCTGCTCGCGGCGTCCTACGCGCTGCTGCCCGTCGCCACCGGCGCCGTGGCGGCCGGCCGCCTGGGCACGGCGGTCGCCTTCATCCTGCTTCCGCTCGTCGCGGTCAGCGCGGG
>JAWWPV010000808.1:0-3408 GCA_033854775.1 Trebonia sp. | reverse complement strand
CTGCAGCGGATGCTGGACGACGAGGTGTTCGGCCGGGCCTACGGGCTCGCGCTGCCCGCTTCGATCGCTGGCATCGCGGTAGGCTCACTCATCGCCCCGGCGCTGGTCAGCGGGTTCGGCCAGACGGCCGCGCTGCTAGTGTGCGGCTCGGTGGCCACGGCCTACTGCGCCGTGGTGTGGCGGTCACGGCCAGCTGGAACCGCCGCGCCGGCGCCCGGCGCGCCAACGGTGGCCGGCCTCGGCGGCGGGAGGCACGACCGCTGTCCGCCGTCAGGCCCGACGGCGCCGCTGCCGGTACTCGCGCCGTCCCGCGACGCGCTCATTGGGTAACGCCGGGTACCAGTGCGTGAATGCGCCGCCGGTGCCGCTATGTCGGCACCGGCGGCGCATTCGTCCCTCCGCCGTGAAGGCGATGACACGCATCCGTTCGGAATAATTAATAGGATTTTTACACCGAACAAAGGTGCGTCTACCGCGGGTATCTATACGCTCGCCTAAAGGCGGGCAGGTGCTCCCCACTTGCCGCTTTTGTCATGTCGAAATATTCCAGTTCGGCCCGTGCCGAATAACGCTTGAATCACCACGTACCTGGAAGGTACCTGACAAGCCGCCGGGTGCGCTACGCTCACACCCACACCGGGAAGCCCCATGCTGGTCGCGGGGGTCGCACGACAGCGACCGCAAGGAAATCCGGGCGCGCGCCTTCAAGGTGGTTTGTGCGCGCCTGGCCAGGCATTCTGGGGGAACCGAGCTCCGCTTACCCGCACTGTCATAGGCAGTTTGCTTTCCCTGAAGCATTGCCGCGCGCCGATATATTACGCGGCCCGGCGGGCGGACAGGGCAGGTCAACGAGAGGAAGAAACCGATTTGAACGCTAGGAAGTTGGGACCCGCGCTCGCTGCGGTGGCGATCGCCGCCCTCGCGGCGGCCGGCTGCTCAAGCAGTTCGTCGAGCAGCGGGAGCACCGGGGCCGCCGGCAGCGCCGCCGCCTCGGGCAGCACCGTCGACATCTACTCCAGCCTGCCGATGCAGGGCTCCTCAAGCGCGCAGACCATCCCGCTGGTCAACGGCATCAAGCTGGCGCTCTCCCAGGCGCACAACAAGGCCGGCAAGTTCACTGTCAAGTACACCGAGCTCGACGACTCGACCGCGGCCGCCGGTAAGTGGGACCCGACCCAGACCGCGGCCGACGCCCGCCAGGCGGCGACCGACCCGAACGCCGTCTACTACATCGGCGAGTTCAACTCCGGCGCGTCCGAGGTGTCGATTCCGCTGCTCAACAAGGCGGGCGTGCCGCAGGTCTCCCCGGCCAACACCTATGTCGGGCTGACCACGAGCCTGCCCGGCAGCGCCCCTGGTGAGCCGCAGAAGTACTACCCGACCGGCAGCCGGACCTACCTGCGGATCGTCCCGATCGACTCCATCCAGGCCGCGTCCGACCTGATGGCCATGAAGCAGGCCGGCTGCACCAAGGTCGCTGTCGCCAACGACAAGGAGGCTTACGGCGCCGGCCTGGCGTCGCTGCTGCAGAAGGAGGCTGGCTTCTACGGGGTCAACGTCGCCTCCAACGTCGGCATCGACCCGACCGCGGCGAACTTCCGCAGCACCGCCTCAACCTTCGCCTCCGAGGGCGCGAACTGCTTCTTCTTCGCGGGCATCGTGTCCAACGGCGCGGTCCAGATCACCAAGGACGTCCACGCGGCGCTCCCGACCGCGAAGATCTTCGGCGGTGACGGAGTCTGCACCGGGTCCTTCACCGCGGCGTCGCAGGGCGGTGTGCCGGCCGCGATCGCCCCGCTGATCGAGTGCACGGTCGCGACCCAGGACCTGGCCGCCTACCCCGGTGGCAAGCAGTTCCTCGCCGCCTACAAGGCCGCTTACGGCGCCGCCTCCCCGGACCCGTACGCGATCTACGGCTACGTGGCCGCGGAGCTCGGCCTGCAGACGATCGCCAAGCTGGGGGCCGACGGCAACAACAAGGCCGACGTGCTCAAGGCCCTGTTCGCGCTGAAGTCCGCCCCGTCGGTGATCGGCAGCTTCGGGTTCAACGCGAACGGCGACACGACGCTGAAGTCCTACGGCGTCTACAAGGTCGGCAAGGACGGCAGCCCGGCCTTCTTCGAGACGGTCACCCCGACCAAGGTCGTCAGCTAGTTCCGACCAGCGGGCAGGGTAGCCTGTCCGGCTAGCAGGAGATCGGAAACCGCGGAGGGGGCGCTGTGCGCCCCCTCCGCACCGCATACTCGCCCAGCACCGTAGGACATGTGAACACGACAACCATCTCCCCCGGCCCGCCCACCCCGGCCCCGGCCCTGACCGCGGCGCGAGCCGGCCTGGCGGCCGTGCGGCGCTCCATCGGGCGGTGGGGCATCATCGCGGCGCTCGCGGCCCTGCCCGTCTACTACGGCGTCCACGACCTGGTGAGCGGTTACCCGGAGACGGTCGCGGGTCACCCGGTGACCCACCACGACTTGTCGCTACTCGGCTACAACTTCGCCCAGGGGCTGTCCAACGGGGCGATCTGGGCGCTGATCGCGATCGGCTACACCCTCGTCTACGGCATCATCGAGCTGATCAACTTCGCGCACGGCGACGTCTTCATGATCGGCTCGTTCACCTCCGTCGGGATGTGGGGGGTGCTCGGCCTCAGCCTCACCACCTCCGCGCTCGGCGTGGCCGGCGGGCTGATCGTCTCGCTCCTCGTGGCGATGGTCGCCACCGGGGCGCTGAACGTGCTCATCGAGCGGGTCGCCTACCGGCCGCTGCGCAACGCGCCGAAGCTCGCGCCGCTGATCACCGCGGTCGGGTTCTCCTTCATCCTGCAGAACACCGGCCTGCTGTGGCTGGGCGGCAACCCGCACTCGGTGAACGACCTGATCGGCACCCAGAAGGTCGTGTTCACCGTCGCCGGGGTGCAGATCCAGCGCGGCTACCTCCTCGCCTTCGCGGTCATGATCCCGCTCGTCCTCGCGCTGACCTGGTTCATCACCAAGACCCGGGCCGGCAAGGCGATGCGCGCCACCGCCCAGGACCCGGAGGCCGCCCGGCTGATGGGCATCAACGTCGACAGCACGATCTCGCTGACCTTCCTGCTCGGCGGCGCCCTGGCCGGCGCCGGCGGCCTCGTCTACGCGGTCTACGAGACGAGCGTCTGGTACTTCCAGGGCTTCCAGGCGGGCCTCCTGGCGTTCACCGCCGCTGTCATGGGCGGCATCGGGAACGTCCGCGGCGCGGTCCTCGGCGGCCTGATCATCGGCGTCATCCAGGCGCTGTCGGACTACCGGATCGGCCAGCAGTGGACGGAGGCGGTCGTCTTCGGCTACCTCATCCTCATCATGATCCTCCGGCCGAAGGGCCTCCTGGGCGAAGAAACGCGGGAGGCCGGATGAGCACCGCGCGCCCAAGGGG
>JAWWPV010000807.1:0-3516 GCA_033854775.1 Trebonia sp. | reverse complement strand
TCGATGACTTCGAGAAGGCGATCACCGAACTGCGCACTCGGCGCCTGGCGGAGGCCGGCGACTCGGACAACGAGGTCCATCGCGCGCACGACGGCTAACTGGATCGGGATCAGGCCGCGCCCGGCTCGCGGACAAGCCGGGACGGACGGGGAACAAGGCCAGGAACGACGGGGAACAAGGCAGGACTTCCATAGCGGGGCGAGACCGACGGCGACCGTGCTGGGCGGTTGCGTTAGCGCTGCCACCAGCGTCGCTGCGAAGGGTCATGGGGCATTACGAGCCACCATAAAGCGTTTAAAAAGATGCTGACGGGACGGATCCGGCGTGGATCCACGGACCAAGGGGAACGGGAGTTATGACGGAAACGGTGAGCGGCCCGGCGGCACGCAAGGGCAAGCGCGGCAAGGGCCTGAAGATGCGGCGCATTAACACGACGGCGGGCGTGCATCCTTATGAGCAGGTCACCTGGGAGCGCCGCGACGTCGTGATGACCAACTGGCGGGACGGCTCGATCAACTTCGAGCAGCACGGGGTGGAGTTCCCTGAATTCTGGTCGGTCAACGCGGGCAACATCGTCACCACCAAGTACTTCCGCGGCGCGGTGGGCACGGCGCAGCGCGAGTGGTCGCTCAAGCAGCTCGTCGGCCGCGTGACCAACGTCTACACGGAGACTGGCAAGGCCCACGGGTACTTCGCCACCGATGAGGACGCCGAGATCTTCGACCACGAGCTTAAGTACGCGCTGATCCACCAGATCTTCAGCTTTAACTCCCCGGTCTGGTTCAACGTCGGCACCGCCTCACCTCAGCAGGTGAGCGCGTGCTTTATTTTGGCAGTCGATGACACAATGGAGTCGATCCTCGAGTGGTACCGCGAGGAAGGCCTGATCTTCAAGGGCGGCTCCGGCTCGGGCGTGAACCTGTCTAGGATCCGGTCGAGCAAGGAGCTGCTCAGCTCCGGCGGCACCGCGAGCGGCCCGGTTTCCTTCATGCGGGGCGCCGACGCGAGCGCGGGCACCATCAAGTCCGGCGGCGCCACCAGGAGGGCGGCCAAGATGGTCGTCCTCGACGTGGATCACCCCGACGTCGAGGACTTCATCCAGACCAAGGCCAGGGAAGAGGACAAGATCCGCGTCCTGCGCGACGCCGGCTTCGACATGGACCTCGGCGGCCAGGACATCATCAGCGTCCAGTACCAGAACGCCAACAACTCCGTCCGCGTCTCCGACGAGTTCATGCGCGCCGTCGAGAACGACAAGCCGTTCAACCTGAACGCCAGGCTGACCGGCGAGGTCATCGAGACCGTCAACGCCAAGGGGCTATTCAGGAAGGTCGCTCAGGCCGCCTGGGAATGCGCCGACCCCGGCGTCCAGTACGACGACACGATCAACAACTGGCACACCAACCCGGAGACGGGGCGGATCACCGCCAGCAACCCGTGTTCGGAGTACCTCAGCCTTGACAACTCAAGCTGCAACCTGGCCAGCATCAACCTGCTTAAGTTCCTCAAGCCCGACGACACGTTCGACGCCGAGAAGTTCGCCAGGATGTCCGAGCTGATCATCACCGCGATGGACATCTCGATCACCTTCGCCGACTTCCCGACCGAGAAGATCGGCACGACGACGCGGGACTACCGCCAGCTCGGCATTGGCTATGCCAACCTCGGCGCGCTGCTGATGGCCACCGGCCATGCCTACGACTCCGACGGCGGCCGGGCCATTGCCGCAGCGATCACGTCCCTCATGACCGCGAGTGCCTACAAGACGAGCGCCGAGCTCGCCGCGGTCGTCGGCCCGTATGCCGGCTACGCGAAGAACGCCACCGCGCACAGGCGCGTCATGCAGATGCACGCCGAGGCCAGCGCAGCGGTCACCCCGACCGCCAGCTTCGACAAGGCCATCCTCGACCTGGCCAACAAGTCCTGGCAGGAGAGCCTGCGGCTTGGCGATGCCAACGGCTACCGCAACGCGCAGGCGAGCCTGCTCGCGCCGACCGGCACGATCGGCTTCATGATGGACTGCGACACCACGGGCATCGAGCCGGACCTCGCCCTGGTCAAGTTCAAGAAGCTGGTCGGCGGCGGGTCCATGCAGATCGTCAACCAGACCGTGCCGCGCGCGCTGAAGAACCTCGGCTACCAGCCAGAGCAGGTCGAGGCGATCACCGAGTACATCGCCGACCACGGCCACGTGGTGAACTCCCCTGGCCTGCGGCACGAGCACTACGAGGTCTTCGACTGCGCGATGGGCGAGCGCTCGATCGGCCCGATGGGCCACGTCCGCATGATGGCCGCCGTGCAGCCGTTCCTGTCCGGCTCGATCTCCAAGACGGTCAACATGCCGGAGAGCGCCACCGTCGAGGACGTCGAGCAGATCTACTTCGAGGGCTGGAAGCTCGGCCTCAAGGCCCTGGCCATCTACCGCGACAACTGCAAGGTCGGCCAGCCGCTCTCCGCCAAGAAGAAGAGCGACAAGGCACAGCAGCAAGCCGAACCCGTTCCGACTCCTGCTGCGGTCGCACCTGAGCCGCACGAGCAGCGTCCGGTTCGCAGGCGCCTGCCCAAGTCCCGCTCCGCGACCGTGACCAGGTTCGACGTGGCGGGCGCCGAGGGCTACATGACCGCCTCCACCTACCCGGACGACGGCGTGGGCGAAGTCTTCCTCAAGCTCGGCAAGCAGGGATCGACCCTGGCCGGCGTGATGGACGCGTTCTCGATGGCGATCTCGGTCGGCCTCCAGTACGGCATCCCGCTGGAGTCCTACGTCGGCAAGTTCACCAACATGCGGTTCGACCCGGCCGGCATGACCGACGACCCGGACATCCGCATCGCGACCTCGATGATGGACTACATCTTCCGCCGCCTCGCCCTGGACCACCTGCCCTACGAGACGCGGGCCGAGCTCGGCATCCTCTCCGCCGCCGAGCGCGCCGCTGAACTGGCAGGCCAGGACCCGGCGTCGCTGGGGGTTGAGGTAGACCCGGTGGAGCTCGCCCAGTCCGCGGCGGTAGAAACCAGTGCGAGTCCAGAACGAGTTCAGCTGACTCCCCCGGCAACCATGTCTCCCGCGTCGCCGTCGGCGTCATCCGCGCCGGGCCAGCCGTCCGCCACGGCGGCACCCGCGAGCGCGGCCGCCCCGGCCGCCGGCCCGCACTCGACCGCCGAGCTGATCGAGTTCCAGCAGGGCCGGACCGCGGACGCCCCGCTGTGCCTCACCTGCGGCACGAAGATGCGCCCGGCAGGCAGCTGCTACGTCTGCGAAGGCTGCGGCTCCACCAGCGGCTGCTCTTAATTCAGAGGCGCTTTGCAGCGAAGAGTTAGCAGCTCAGGAGGGGTACGGCTAGATGGCTGAGCCCCTCCTGAGCGCTGTCGAGTCCAAGACCTACCTGGGCGTTCGGCTAGGGGATCTTCGGAGATATGCATTATCGCTGGTCAGGGAGGCTCTGAACTATCGAACGAAGACGAGTGGACACCGGCGTACTCGCCGATCATTGGCGATAAGCAGAGATCATCGGC
>JAWWPV010000806.1:0-2730 GCA_033854775.1 Trebonia sp. | reverse complement strand
GGCGGTCCTGACCCCGGGGGAGGCCACGCTGGTCGTGGCCGAGACCGAGGCGGCCCGGCTGAGCGCGTTCGACGTCAGCGCGGACGGCGGGCTGCACCACCGCCGGGTCTGGGCCAGCCTCGGCGCCGACCCGGTAACGGGCAAGCCGGTTGAGCCGGACGGGCTGGCCCTCGACGCCGAGGGGGCCATCTGGGTCGCCGACGCCAACGGCCACGGCGTGCTCCGGGTCGCCCCCGGCGGCCAGGTCCTCGACGCCATCGACACCGGGGACCGGTCCGTGTACGCGGTCGCGTTCGGCGGTGCCGGCGGACGGACCCTCTACCTGTGCGCCGCGCCGCCCGGCCATGCCTTCGACCCGCAGCGCCGCCCGCTCGGCGTCCTGATGTCCGTCCAGGTCAGCACCGGGGCCGTCAGCCAGGCCGCCAGCGTGGCCGCCTGACCCGCCCGTCGCACGAGAGGCAGGGAACATGCCCGACCGGCTGCTAGGCAAGATCGCCGCCGTCACCGGCATCGGGGCCGGCATCGGCCAGGGAATCGCGCTGCGCTTCGCGGCCGAGGGGGCCACCGTGATCGGCTGCGACATCGCCGCGGACGCCGCCGAGGCCACGGTCGCCGCCGCGGCGCGGGCGGGCACGCCGATCGAGTCGGTGCACCCCTGCGACCTGACCGACCCGGCCGGCGCGCGGCGCTACGCGGACGCCGCCGCGGCCGCGCACGGCCGGATCGACGTGCTCGTCAACGCGGCGGCCATCCAGCCGCGGATGGCGGCGGTCTGGGAGATGGACTACGAGACGCAGTTCCGGCCCACCCTGGCCGGCGAGATCGACCTGGTCTTCCTGACCTGCCAGGCGGCCTGGCCGTACCTGGTCGCGGCGGGCCAGTCGTCAGTGATCAACTTCGCCTCGGTCAACTCGTTCCGTGGCAGCCGCCAGCTGGCCATGACCGCCCACTGCGCGGGCAAGGGCGCGATCCTGGCCATGACCCGCCAGCTCGCCGTCGAAGGCGGCCCCGCCGGGGTGCGCGCGAACACCATCGCCCCCGGCCTCGTCCAGACCTCCGCCACCCAGGCGGCCGGGGCCACCAGCGGCGACATGGCCCGGACCATCGCGGGCCGGACCCTGCTGGGCCGGCTGGGCGAGCCCGACGACGTGGCCTGGTGTGCGGTGTACCTGGCCTCTGATGAGTCCCGGTGGGTCACCGGGGCGAACTTCCCGGTCGACGGGGGAGTGACCGCGGCCTGACCAGGCCGCGTCGCCGCCGAGCAACGACAAGCGACGAGACAGGACGGTCGATGAGCACAGGACGGTCGGCAAGCACGGGACGGTCGGCAACGACGGTCACGCAGCCGCGCCAGGCATGGGCGCACGTGGACAGGAAGATCAGCATGCGGCCGCTGGAGGCGGCGGACTGGAGCCCGGCGGCCGTGATCGCGCGGCTGCAGATCCAGGAGGCGTTCTCCCGGTTCGGCACCGCGCATGACGAGGCGCGCACGGACGTGGTGGGATCGTGCTTCACGCTGGACGCGGTGTTCGAGGTCGCCCAGGGCCAGGGTGAGCCGTTCGTGCACTACGAGGGCCGGGCGGAGATCATCCGGCGGATCACCGGGATCGTGGCCGAGCAGTCCGACCAGCGGCGCCACTGCATCACGAACGTGCTGGTGGAAAGCCTGACCGCGGACACCGCGTCGGCCATCGCGTACGGCATCGTGCCGGTCGCGGCGGACGGCCTGACCCTGGGTGCGACCGTCCTGTACGTCGCGGACCTGGTCCGCGAGGCGGACGGGTGCTGGCGGTTCAGCTACTTCTTCATCGGGATGGACAACTACGCCGGGGAGAAGCCGCGGAGCGCTGAGGAGTAGCCCGCCCGGCGGCCCGTCCCGCGCGGGACGGCCCGCCTGAGGCGTCCCGGCGTCAGTCGTTGCGGTCCAGGAGCTCGATCAGGTTGCCCTCCGGGTCGGCCAGGAAGGCGACCCGGGCCCCCGCCCGGGGGGAGGGGGACGGCGCCATCCGCATCGTCGCGCCCGCCGTGATCAGCTTGGCGTACTCGGCGTCCACGTCCTCCACGCAGAGGCAGAAGTGGCCGTACCCCCGGGTCCCGGCCGCGGCCAGGGGGCTGTCGGGCTCGATCCCGGGCGCGGACCCGGGCCGGTGCAGCAGCTCGATCCGGTACCCGCTGGCGTGCCGCAGCATGATGCCGCGCAGGTCGGTCCCGGTGACCGCGAACTGGTTCTCCACGCTGAGCCCGAACGCCCGGCAGTACCAGTCGCGGGCCTGCTCCAGGTCGGCCACCGACAGGCCGACATGATCGAAACGGGTCTGGCCAGCGGCCATCCGGGGTCACCTCACTGCTCGTCCGGGCGGCGGCCGGGCGCCGTGATCCGGTGGCCAGCCGACCTTAGCTGTCGACAGATTAGCTGATGGCGTCCAATGGCCAGGTCACCGTTAAACGCCGTAAATCCGGTTGTGAGCTTGCCGTGAACCGATACTGAGTGTCAAGGCCGCCGGGCGCGGCCGCGCGGCGCGCCTCCACTTACTGTCGACATTTGCCGCCGAGACTTCTGGACAGCCGTGCGCCGCTCAGTTAGGGTCCGGTGCTGAGATCATTCAAAGCGACTTTCGTTATATGAAAGTAGGGGGCCGCCGGTGGACTGGCTCGGTCTGTGCGGTCGCGGGGCCCTGGTCGTCGGCGCGGGCGGACTGGGCGCGGCCTGCGCGGTGGCGCTGGCCGCCC
>JAWWPV010000805.1:0-2801 GCA_033854775.1 Trebonia sp. | reverse complement strand
GTCAGCTCGCGGCGGAGGCTTTCCACGTACTGGGTGAGTTCCATGGCTCAAATATGGCACCATTTTGGCACCAATACAAGTCCCTATGGCTCATTTTGGCATGTCGACAGCTCATCAGTGGTGCCACAGATGCGGGGAGGTGGCGCCACGCGCCGCCATGTGGCGCCACCTGCGCCTGAGGTCTCGTGTCCTGGGCGGTCCCGTACCTCGGACCCGGGGACCGGGACCTGTAGTGTGGTAATCCCCCGCAGAGGCAATGGCGACGAGAGCGGGAGGCGTTCATGACGGCGGACCCGGAGAGCCAGAAGAGCCGCAAGGTGGCAGTGCTAGGGCCGATCCCTCGCGACCAGATCCTCACCGATGACGGTGAGCGGTTCGAGAAGTACGGATGCGCGTTGTATACGGCGGTTGCCCTCTCCGCGCTCCTGGATGAGGGCGACACGATCGTCCTGGTATCGCACGTGCGCCGCAAAGACGAGGGTCCGATCAAGCAGATCCTCGCATCGTTCCCGAATATCGACACCTCCGGTATTACCTCGTCGGCCGACCAAGGGGACGTTGTCGAGCTGCGGTATATCGGCCAAAACCAGCGCGTCGAGCGGCAGACGAGCTTCATGAACCCCATCCTCCCGGCCGACGTCGCCGCGGTGCTTGACGCGGACGCGTTTGTCTGTGTCCCGATCACGGACTACGAGGTGGGGCAGGCGACGCTGCGACACATCAAGGAGCACAGCGGCGCGACCATAGTGCTGGATGCCCATGGCCCGACGACGACGCTGACCCGCAGTGGCGAGCGTCGGCTAAGGGTGTGGGCCGACCAGGACATCTGGCTTCCGTACGTTGACATCCTGAAGATGAACCTGGGTGAAGCGCGCACGATGTGGCTCGGTGAGTCAGCGGAGATGACGGCTGATCCGCCGAAGCAGATCACCGAGGAGAAGCAGATCACCAAGGAATTGCGCGACCTGGCGCATCATTGCCTGGACCGCGGTGTCGGGGCGGTATGCGTGACTCTCGACGAGCATGGCTGCGTGTCTTTCTGCCGGGACGGCTCTGGCGGGCTCACCGAGGAGTTCGTTGATCCTGTCCCGGTGGAGCACGTCGTGGACACGACCGGAGCTGGCGACTCGTTCGCCGCGGGACTGGCTTACGGCTACCTCGCCTACCAGGACTATGTCGTGGCCTGCCAGTACGGGAACGCGATGGGCGCTCAGCGCTGTACCGGACCGGGTACGGACCTGAACGTTTACCTGTCACGAGAGGAAACGGAGCGGCAGATCCGCGCGACTTACGGCCCTGGACCATACCGTCCAGGAGCATGAACGGCAGGGATGGAGGCGTTGTGGACGGTTTCTTGCTCGCTTATGACGGCTTCGACTCGGGGGCCGAGGGACTTCGGGAGGCGCTGACCTCCACCGGCAACGGGTACCTGTGCACGCGCGGCGCGGCGGAGTGGGAAGACGCCGACGGCGTGCACTACCCGGGCACGTATGCGCACGGAGGCTACAACCGCGAGACGACGATGATGGGCGGCCTGCCGGTCCTCAACGAGGATCTGGTCAACCTGCCGAACTGGCTGGTCCTCGAGCTGCGCATCGAAGGCGAGGACGCGATAACGCTCGAAGATGTCGAGTTGCTTGACTACCGTCACGAATACGACATCCGGAACGGATGCGTCCTTCGGCACCTCCGCTTTCGTGACCGCGGCGGCAGGGAGACGACGCTGGCAAGCCGCCGGTTCGTCAGCATGGCCGACCCGCATCACGCCGGGATCGAGTGGACCCTCGTCCCGGAGAACTGGTCCGGGCACGTCGAGGTCATCTCGGCGCTCGACGCCCGGGTGAGCAACGCCGGCGTGGCGCGCTACCAGCGGCTCGAAGGCCGTCACCTGAACCCCGTTTCCCCGCGGACGTTCGGGCCGGAGGTCATCGCGCTGAAAGCCGAGACCAGGCAGTCGAATCTGTACATCAGCCAGGCGACGCGCACGCGCGTGTTTCGCGGCGGCGAGTCGCTGCCGGCGAGCCGGACGCTGCACCAGATGGAGGACTATATCCAGCAGGTCCTGGCCTTCGACGTGCGCCAGGGCGAGGCGACGAGGGTCGAGAAGCTGGTCGCCTTCTACACGTCGCGGGACCCGGCTGTCAGCGACACGCTGTTGCGGGCCGCCAGGTCGGCGGCTCGCCACAGCGACTTCTCCGCGGCGTTCGACCGCCACAGCGCGGCATGGGACGAATTGTGGCGGACGTGCGACGCGCGCGTGACCGGAAACGAGCAGGTCCAGTTGCTGCTCCGGCTGCACACCGCGCACCTTCTCCAGGTTTGCTCCCCGCACACCGCCGATCTCGACGCCGGGATGCCCGCGCGCGGGCTGAACGGCGAGGCCTACCGCGGCCACGTGTTCTGGGACGAGATGTACGCGTTCCCGTTCCTCAACGTCCGGCTGCCCGAGGTCGCGCGAGGCCTGCTGATGTACCGCTACCGCCGGATCGGGGAGGCACGGGCGGCAGCCCGCGAGGCCGGGTTCCGGGGTGCGATGTTCCCGTGGCAGAGCGGGAGCGAGGGCGTCGAGGAAAGCCAGCGCGTCCACCTCAACCCGTTGTCGGGCCGCTGGGAGCCTGATCTCAGCCACAACCAGCGGCACGTTAACGCCGCGATCTTCTTCAACATCTGGAATTACTTCCAGGCCACCCACGACTACGCGTTCCTCGAGAGCTACGGCGCGGAGATGATGCTGGACATCGCGCGGTTCTGGGCGTCTGTCGCTCACTTCAACCCCGCGCGGGAGCGCTACGAGATCCACG
>JAWWPV010000804.1:0-4747 GCA_033854775.1 Trebonia sp. | reverse complement strand
CGCGTCATGGTGGCGGCCAAGTTCCGGCGCCTGATTTCCCGTCTTAGCCGCAGGCGACAGTTTCCTGGTGAGCGGACGCGGGTCTGGGCCGGCGAAGCCATCACGGAGTCACGGCTCAGGGGCGCCCTAGACGCGGTGGCCGCGAGCTGGACAATCGGGAGCTAAGGAAGATGGCGGAGCCAGGATCCCTCTGCCTGCCATGTGAGCCAACCTTAGTCGTGTCACATGCGGCGTGCGGCCCGGCGCGCGGCGGGCGGGCCTCCCGAAGCTGAGCCCGCCGCTGGACTTTTGCCACCCTGAGCCCGGCGGGCTGTGCTGCTGCCCCCGGTGAGGATGTCCGATAGAACCGATCAAGCCCTGGCAAGCCCTCGGCACAGACGCGGCTGAGGAAACGGACAGGCGCATGAGCCGCCCAGTTTTGGGTCCGTCTGGGGTCTACCACTTATGACAGGCCATGTCGGCCTGACCGAAGGAATGAACTGATGAGGAAAATCATCGAGTACACGCTGGTCTCCATCGATGGGGTTTTCACGGGACCACACGTCCGTGGGTTCATGGACTACCGGGACGACGCTTACATCAGGGACGGCCTAGGCCAGCTGATGGCATGCGAAGCGATGCTGATGGGCCGGACGACCTATGAGACCTTCGCCACGATCTGGCCCGGGCGTACCCACCCCTGGGCCGACAGGCTCAATTCCATCAAGAAGTACGTCTTCTCGTCGACGCTGGAACAAGCCGAGTGGAACAACTCGACCATTGTGAGAGGGGACGTCACGGCCGAAGTAACCAAGCTCAAAGAACAGAGCGGCGGAGATCTTCTCGTGTACGGTCACGGCCTGCTGGCAGAGACGCTCTTCAAGCAACACCTGCTCGACGTGCTCGACATCTCAATCCATCCCGTCTTCGCCGGTTCCGGGAAGTCACTCTTCCGCGACGGCCAGACCGCGGACATGAAGCTCGTCTCGGCAAAGTGCTTCACGAAAATTGTGAAGCTCACCTATGAGCCGCAGTACTGAACGCCCCCGCAGACTGGCGTGGGGCCAGTTGGGCGCCCCGAGCGCGACTCGAACGCGCCACCTACTGCTAGGAGACACAACCGCCCCAGCGCTGCGCAGACCAGCGAACACGAACGTCAGCAGCGAGCGAGATGGTCGATCGCGCACAGGAGGTGCTGGACCTGATCGAGGCCGAATCCGTCGAGGGTTGATATCGCGGCAGCGTGGTGACCGGCGGGCTCTGGCCGATCAGGCAGTCATCAGTAGGCTGCGCAGCGCCGGCGAGCGGAACGACGTCGGCTGTGCGGAGCGCCGCGGTCGGCGCAAGATGACTGCGATCCGGCCCTTCCACTGCGGCTGCGGTCACCCGGCACGCTGTCCGACACGGAGGACGCTCAGGTAGCGGCGTGATGCCCGGTCGCCCATTTGGGTGCGGATGCGCTCGGCGATCGCGTCGAGGAGGGGTTCACGGACGTTGCTGTCGAGCCTGCGGTACAGCGACGTCGAGCGGAGGAGATCGGCGAAGCCGTCTCCATCGAACCACTGAACAGCCGGGTACCACCGCACGATCGCCGGGCCGAACAAGCTGCCGGGGCCTTTGACCAATCCCCAGCCCCCGTCCGTCATCCGCACCTCATCCTCGAGCGGCGGATGACCCCAGCCGGGGTTGCCGGGGGAAAATCGCTCGTGCAGATCGGCGGTCTCGGCGTACACCTCCGGCTCACCGGGCCGGCGGACAACAACGTTGCCGAGCAGCGCCATCCAACCTCCAGGATGGAGCACGTCATGCGCTCGCAGCCAGCCGACGGACGGGTCGATCCAGTGCCACGCTGACGCGGCAACGAGGACATCGAAGTGCCGTCCGCCGTTGTCCCACTCCTCGAACGCCGAAGTCTCGACCTCGACGTTGCCGAAGGCATCGAGCCGCTGGCGAGCGAGCGCGGCCATGTCCGCGCCGGGCTCGATGGCGGTCACCGAGTACCCGAGCGCGGCCAGCGAGCGTGTCGCCTGACCAGTACCGCAGCCCACCTCAAGCACCGACGATCGTCTGTCCATGCCGGTGATGGCGACGAGATCCGCGAACAGCTCGTCAGGGTACGTCGGCCGCACGCGATCGTAGAGCTCGGGCACCTCGTTGAATACCCGACCGAGCTCACGTCCATCCGGTTCAGTCATCGCACGATCCTGCCATCAGTTGCCGCCGGACATGCCGGTACGAGCGCGCCGAACCGGCGCGCCGAACATCGACACTGCGCTGGTGGCCTGGTAAGGGCTCGCTTGCATCGTGAACAGCCGGTGATACTCGCCGCCAAGGGCTAGCAGCCGCCTCTATTCGGCTGCCAGAAAGTTGCCCTCGCCCACTTGACAGATATCCCGGGCGGGCCGAGGTTCGTCTATGTGGGCGCTAACAAATCCGGCGCACGACCGGTTACGGAGCGCTCGCCGCAGCCGACGCGAGGGCGCGCGCGATGCCTGGCCGACCATGGAGTTGGTTCGCCTCCACGAGAATGCGCGCGCGGGCCGCCAATTGTGTTAACGCTAACATCCGGGGCCCGGTACGCGGGTTCTTGGAGCGCGCGTACCCCTGGCCGGTCGACCTACGTGCCAGGCCTGAACAGCTCCGTACGGTCAAAGGCGCTTGCCCGGGTCAGAGACACCCATATCCATCAGGGCTAACGAGCATGCGTTAACGCGAAACGAAATGGTCGCACTATCAGCTGGCTTCTCGGCCCAGCCGAGTTTGGCTCAGCCAGCAGTAAACGATAGGAGCTAATCCCGACATGTTAAGGTCCCCCATCCGGCGGATACGCCTCAGGACCCTCGCCGCAGCTATGGCGCTTGCGCTCTTGCCGATTGGCGTCACGTTTGCTACGGCGACAGCGGCGCCCGCGGCGGAGCAGGCTTCCCCGCCCAGACCGCAGGGCCCATGTGACATCTATGCCGCCGCCGGCACCCCCTGCGTGGCCGCCCACAGCACCACTCGGGCGCTGTATGCCTCCTACAACGGCCCGCTGTACCAGGTCAGGCGCCTATCGGACAACGCGGTCAAGAACATCGGCGTCGTCCGGCCCCGCGCGCTGCCGCACCCGGACCCGGGCGGATACGCCGACGCGGCCGCGCAGGACGCGTTCTGCGCCAACACGACCTGCGTCATCACCAAGATCTACGACCAGTCCCCCAAGCACAACGACCTCACCCAGGCGCCCCGCGGCGCTTTCAGCGGGCCGGCGCTGGGCGGCTTCGACAACCTCCCGATCGCCGACATGGCCCCGATCACGGTCAGCGGCCACAAGGCCTACGGCGTCTTCATCGCGCCAGGCATGGGGCTGCGTAACGACCATCCCACCGGCACCGCGGTCGGCGACGAGCCGGAGGGGATGTACTGGGTCATCGACGGCCATCACTTCAACGACGGCTGCTGCTTCGACTATGGCAACGCCGAGATCGACAGCCGCGACGATGGCAACGGCACCATGGAAACCTCTTACTTCGGCAACGCCACCGCCTGGTATCACGGGAACCCCCCGGGCCCGTGGATCATGACCGACCAGGAGAACAACCTGGTGGGTTGCGTCAACCCGGGCAGTACTTCCAAACTCTGCGCGGACCTGCCGAACATCACCTCGCGGTTCACGACCGCCGTGGCCAAGGGCGAGCCGCACCACTGGGCCTCGCTGGGCGGCGACGCGCAGACGGGCGAGTTGTCGACCATGTTCGACGGACCGCGCGTCGACTCCAGCTATGACCCGATGCAAAAGCAGGGGGCCATCGTCCTGGGCAACGGCGGCGACAACAGCAACGGTGCGCAGGGCACCTTCTACGAGGGTGTGATGACGGCCGGATACCCGAGCGACGCCACCGACCAGAAGGTTCAGGCCAACGTCGTGGCCGCCAAGTACGACGTGCAGCGGCTGAGCCTGACGCCGGCCTCGGAGACTGCCACTGCGCCCGGGCTCCAGACGTTCGCACCGCGGTCCTCGCAGGAGTCCACCGTGACGTTCACGAACACCACGGGGTCGCCCGCGGTGGACGTGAAGCTGAGCATCTCGGTGCCCAGCAGGCAGTGGACCTCCGTCGTCCCGGGCACCACCCACACGTCGGTGACGTTCCCGCACCCGGTCGCGCCCGGTGCGAGCGTGAGCGCGACGTTCCGGGTCACGTCCGGACCGGCGGCCTTCAACGGCGACCTGACCGGCAACGCCTCGTGGACGGGCACGGGACAAGGAGGGCGGCAATCGGAGACAACAGCCGAGAAGGTGCGCAATGTCAGCCCGATCAAGATCAACGAGTTCCGCACCGGCACCAGTACCAACTTGACCAACGCGTTCATCGAGCTCTACAACGCCGGCGACAGCACCGTCGACCTGTCGAAGTGGACCCTGACCGAGCACCCGGCCCAGCAGCCTATCTTCTCGACGGTGACCGTCCCGGCCGGGACGAAGCTCGCGGGCCACGGCTTCTACCTGCTCGGCCTCGCCAACTCGGGGCTGGCGGCCCCCGCCAGCGCGGGCGACACCACCATCAACCCCAGTAACACGTCTGGCCTCGCCCCCGGCCAGCAGGTCCAGATCGGCACCGGCTCCGCCGCGGAGACCCGCACGATCGCCCACATCACCAACTCTGGTGCGACCGGGCCCCGCGTACCGGGCAAGATCGGCAACGCCGTCCAGCTGTCGGGAAGCGGCGAGTACGTCGATCTGCCGGACGGCATCGTCAGCGGGCTGCACGACTTCACGGTCTCCGCGTGG
>JAWWPV010000803.1:0-2920 GCA_033854775.1 Trebonia sp. | reverse complement strand
GCCATCTTGGCGTCGTAGGTCAGCAGCGGCGCGTGGAAGAGTTCAGCGACGGCGACGTAGGGAGTGAACGTGTGTCCGCGACACGCTCGATCTCCAGGGCTATTAGCGCCTTGTTCGCTAGAATGTTCTCGTGTCTCGCTATCGTATCTACTTGACAACCGAACAGGAAAGCGTGCTGCTCCGGCATTGTGCGGATGCTCGCTACGTCTGGAATCTGGCAGTCGAACAGGAGTCATGGTGGCGCGCGGGGCGCAAGTCCGCGCCAGGCTACGTTGAGCAGTGTCGGCAGCTCACTGAGGCCCGTGCGGAGAATCCCTGGCTACGCGAGGGCTGCCAGGTGGTCCAGCAGCAGGCACTGCGCGATCATCACTGGGCCATGAAAGCCTTCTTGGGCGGTACGCATTGCCGCCCATTCTGGCGAAAGGCTGGCCGGGATGAGGGATTCCGGATTGTTGGCCAGCGGGGAAAGCACTGGGATGTGCGACGCCTGAACCGGAATTGGGGCGAGGCATGGGTACCGAAGGCGGGATGGATAAGGTTTCGCTGGTCCCGCCCCGTGCCTGACGGAGTGAAATCGTACCGGATCACCCGTGACAAGGCTGGCCGGTGGCACATTGCATTCGCTGCGATACCCAAACCCGTCCGCGCGCCCGGAAACCGTTCGGTTGTCGGCATCGATCGGGGCGTTGCAGTGGCGGCTGTCTTGTCCACGGGGGAGATGCTGCACTGCCCTGGGCTGACTGGTCGCGAGTCTGCGCGGCTGCGGCGACTGAAACGTCAGTTGTCAAAGGCGCAACGTGCGTCGAATCGACGTGGCAAGGCCAGATCGGTTATGGCGCGGCTGACGGCGCGAGAGAAAGACCGGCGCAAGGATTGGTGCGAAAAGGTTTCCACAGATGTGGCACGGCGGTTCGATGTGATTCGTGTTGAGAACCTGAACATCAAGTCGTTGACACGCTCCGCGAAAGGCACCGTAGACAAGCCAGGTCGGAACGTTGCGGCGAGGGCAGCCCTCAACCAGGGAATCCTGGGTTCTGGCTGGGGGCTGCTCATCCGCCGGATAGGGGACAAGGCCCCAGGACGGATGGAGAAAGTACCAGCAGCATTCACGAGCCAGCGGTGCTCGGTGTGCGGGTGTGTGGACCGGAAGAGCCGCGAGAGCCAAGCTCTCTTCCGGTGTACTACCTGCGGTTACGCCTGCAACGCTGACGTTAACGCCGCACGGAACATCGCCGCAGGGCATGCGGTGAAGGCGCGGGGAGGCGACCGGGTTGCCGGGCCAGTGAGCCGCGAACCTCAACTGCTCGCTTTCTAACTAGAACGGGCAGCTCTGGAATCCCAGCTTCATGCCGGGAGGATGCCAATTTATGAATTTTACGCGGGTGCGGCGGTGTGCGCTCGCGATGGCAATCCGGCCATGATCAGCAGGCTCGTCGGACGGGCCTCGCGGCGAGGTACGGACGCTCATGGCGGCCCCGATTGCGCACTTGATCGCCGACGCTGGTAGCACCCGGCCGCATGCGTGTGACCGGCCCGGCTACGACAGTATCGGCCACCCCGGCATCAGTTTGGGCTACCCCGGAGCGAAGCGGAGGGTTCCTCCGCGAGACAATAGGTGGACACGTGAGAGATAGGGGATCTAGGGATGAAGCTCGGCATCCATTTCATGAATTTTAGCCATCCGGGCGGCGGGGCCGCCCTGCGCGCGGCGGTCGGTGACACGGCGGTCGCGGCTGACGAGGCGGGCATCGTCCGGTTCACCGCGATGGACCACTGGTTCCAGATGGAGCAGTTCCAGACCGCGTTCGACCCGATGCTCGAGGGCTACTCGGTGCTGAACTTCGTCGCGGCCAAGACCGAGCGGGTGCAACTCGGCCTGCTCGTCACCGGCGTCACCTACCGCTACCCTGGCCTGCTCGCTAAGACCGTCACCACGCTCGACGTACTGTCCGGCGGACGGGCGATGCTCGGGATCGGCGCGGCCTGGTACGAGCGCGAGCACCGCGCGCTCGGCGTGCCGTACCCGCCGCTCGCCGAGCGGTTCGAGCGCCTTGAGGAGACCGTCCAGATCTGCGAGCAGATGTGGAGCGACAACGACGGCCCGTACGACGGCAAGCACTACCAGCTCGCGGAGACGATCTGCGTCCCGCAGCCGCTCCAGTCGCCGCGCCCGCCGATCCTCATTGGCGGGGGAGGGGAGAAGAAGACGCTGCGCCTGGTCGCGAAGTACGCCGACGCGTGCAACCTGTTCGTCTCGTCGGTGGCGGACATCAGCCACAAGCTGGACGTGCTGCACGCGCACTGCGACGCCGAGGGCCGCGACTACGACGCCATCGAGAAGACGATCCTCGGCCGGGTGGACCCGAGCGGTGACGTGACCGAGTTCCTTTCGCAGATGGAGGAGTACGCCAAGCTGGGCATCGACCTGGTCGAGGTGGCACCCGCGATGCCTGACCCGGCCCGGTTCGTGACCCTGCTCGGCGAGAAGGTCGTCCGGCCCCTCGCCGAGATCGGGTAACGGCTAGCCGAATACCACCAGGGGCGCGGCCGGGAAAGTAGCCGGCCGCGCCCTTGGCGTCCGGGGGTCGGCTGGCGTGCCCGTCATGCCTGCCGTCCGGACTGGCGGTCCATGTCGTACAGGTCGCGGAGGCTGTCGGCGAGGGTGAGGTCGCCGAGCAGGTCCAGCACCGCCTTCTCGGCCTTGCTGGTCAGCGAGGCGAAGTAGTTGTACGCGTTGCTGCTGACCACGCACACGTGCGGACCATCCGGCCGCGGATCCCACAGCGGCTTGGTGTCGAGGGTGGAGCGGTAGACGGTCCTGGTCGGTCCAGTAGTGGTCGAGATACCGGTGAGCGAACTCTCCGTGCTCGTCCACGTCATCGCCGTTCCATTCGGAAAAGTCGTAGCGGTACAGCTGAAG
>JAWWPV010000802.1:0-3982 GCA_033854775.1 Trebonia sp. | reverse complement strand
ACCCGGGCGCCGGCCGCGCGCAGCCGGGCCCGCGCGTCCACGTACAGCGCCACCCAGTCCACCGGCGGGATCGCCCGGTCGTAGACGTCGCCGGCCACGAGCACGGCGTCCACCCGCGCGGACCGCGCCGTCTCGACGAGGTGGTCGAGGAACGCGGCCTGCGCTTCCCTCAGGTCGAAACGGTGGAGCGACCGCCCGAGGTGCCAGTCAGAGGTATGCAGGAACCGCATGCCAAGGACGGTAGCGAAGCCCCCCGACATTTGAACTACCTTCGTTCTGATGTCGCGTCGGTCGGGTCGCCAAGACGAGGCCAGGAGGAAGGTGGTTCACAGGGCCGGATCAGCGCCGCGCGGGGCGCGGCGTTATCGCTGCGGCCAGCGCCAGGCGGGCCCGTCGAGCGGCTCCTGGCCGGCCACGCGGGTTTCGCCGAAGTCCTTGATCAGCTCGATGGTGCTGGCGGGGGTTCCGGCTTCCTCCGTCGCGCGGTGCAGCGCGTTGATCAGGGTCTGGGAGTGTGACACCGCGATGACCTGCGAGCGTGCCGCGGCCGCCGTGATCAGCTGAGCCAGCGGCGCCAGCAGCTGCCAGTGCAGGCTGGTCTCCGGCTCGTTGAGCACGAGGAGGCCTGCCGGGCGGGGCGCGAGCAGGGCCGCGGCCCACAGCAGGTAACGCAGCGTGCCGTCAGAAAGCTCCGCCGCGCTCAGCGGCCTGAGCAGGCCATGCTGGTGCAACCGCAGCCCGAGCCGTCCTCCGCCTTCGCTTTCCACGGCGATGCGACTACCAGGGAAGCCCAGGTCGACGGCCTGGTCAAGCGCGTCGGCGTCGCCGGTCTCGCGGATCGTCTGGAGCGCGGCGGCGACGTCCGCCCCGTCGTGGCTCAGCACCGGCGTCCGCGTGCCGACCTGGCTGGCGCGGGCGGGCGCCGCGGCGTCGGTCCTGATGTGGTCGTAGAACCGCCACGAGCGAATCTGCTCGCGCACCCGGAGCACCTCGGGGGCCTGGCGCGGATCGGCGAACTCGCTCAGCATGCTGTCATACGGCCGGATCTGGTAAGGACCGGACCAGGTGCGGCGATCGTCGCGGATGCGGACGATGCCGTTATCCCGTTCGCACAGCACCGCCGCCCGCCGCAGCAGCGGACCGTTCCAGATGCTCTCCCGCTTGATCTCCGGGTCCAGGGCGAAAGCGCCCTGGCCGCCGCCCGCAGGGAAGCCGAAGTCGATGGCGTAGCTGAAGTCATCACCGCCGAAGCCGAGCCGCAAGGAGACTGGCTTGGCGCGCACAACGCCCTGCACGGGGTAAGTGCCTTCCCGTACGGCCCGCCCGATCGTCTCAGGACCCGCCCACAGCGTCGACGGCAGGCCGCCCTCCCTGGCCAGCGCGGCGACCGCTCCGTTGCGAGACGCGTCCGCTAGCAACCGCAGCGTTCGGTACAGGCTTGACTTGCCGGCGCCGTTGGCCCCGGTCACCACCGTGAGCGGAGCAAGCGGGACGATGAGGCGCCGCAGCGACCGGTAGTTCTCCACCGCCAGCGTGGCTATCACCAGCCCGAGGCTACCCCGACCCTCCGGTGGATGACCGCCGCCGCCGAGCGGCCGTTGCGCTACCGGACCGGGGCCCGGCGTGGGACAATCTGTGTGCAGCTCGCAAACACTTGCGAACCAGGAGCGAATATGGACGTCGCGCGCGCCGGAGTCGGCGGGGGCCGTGTTGCGCAGGGTTCCCAGGCCGGATCGTCGGCACGTCTGATCCTGGGGGCGCGGCTGCGCCGGCTGCGCGAGGCGGCCGATGTCAGCCCCGAGGACGCGGCCCAGGCGATCCGGGCGTCGCGGTCGAAGATCAGCCGGCTGGAACACGGCCGGACCGGGTTCAAGGCCCGTGACGTCGCCGACCTGCTGACCCTGTACGAGGTCAGCGACGACGAGCGCGCCACCATGCTCGCGCTGGCCGAGCACGCGAACGCCGGCAGTTGGTGGCAGGAGTACGCGGACGTGGTGCCCGGGTGGCTGGAACACTACCTCGACCTGGAGCGGGCGGCCAGCCTGATCCGCACTTACGAGGTCGCCTATATCCCGGGCCTGCTGCAGACCGCGGACTATGCCCGCGCGGTCCAGCGGTCGGTACATCACGAGGCACCGGAGGCGGAGGTCGAGCGCCGGGTCGAATTGCGGCTGCGCCGCCAGCAGGTGCTGCACCGCGATGATCCGGTGCGCCTGTGGGCGGTGATCGACGAGTCGGCGCTGCGCCGCCAGGTCGGCGGCACCGCCGTGATGCAGGTCCAGATCGCGCACCTAATCGAGGTTTCCCGGCTTTCCCATGTCAACATCCAGGTGCTGCCGCTCAGCGCGGGCGGGCATCCGGCGGGCGGCGGCGTCACCATGCTGCGGTTCAGCGAGGCCGACCTGCCCGACGTGGTGTATCTGGAGCAGATGCTCACCGCTGTCTACCTGAGCAGGCCCGGGGACAGCGCCTGCTACCGGGACGTGCTGGACCGGCTGGCCACCCAGGCCGAGGATCTCGGCGCGTCCGCAGCCACCCTGGAGCACCTCCTGGACGGCAGACCGTGACCGCCGTCCCGGCGGCCGAGTCTAGGATCGCGTCATGACCACCGCCCCCCAGGCGCCCGACCCGCAGGCGCCGAAGATCGATACGTCGGTTTCCCACTCGGCACGGATCTGGAACTACTGGCTCGGCGGAAAGGACAACTACCCCGTTGACCAGCAGGTCGGCGACCAGGTCCTCGCGTTCGTCCCGGAACTGGTCCGGTCGGCCCGCGCCGACCGGTACTTCCTGGCCCGTGCCGTCCGCTACCTGGCCGCCCAGGGCATCCGGCAGTTCCTGGACATCGGCACCGGCCTGCCGACCGTAGACAACACCCACGAGGTCGCCCAGCGGGCGGCGCCGGAGTCAAAGGTCGTCTACGTCGACAACGACCCGCTGGTGCTGGTGCACGCCCGCGCCCTGCTGACCAGCAGCCCCGAGGGCGCCTGCGACTACATCGACGCGGACGTGCTTGACCCCGGATCGATTGTGCGGCAGGCGGCCCGGACGCTGGACTTCGGCCAGCCCATCGCGATCATGATGCTCGGCATCGTGAACTTCATCCTGGACACCGACCAGGCGGTAAGCATCGTGCACAGGCTCATGGATGCCACCGCGCCCGGCAGCTACCTGGTGATCTCCCACCCGACCACCGAGGTCGACGCGGTGCCGATGACCGAGGCGGTGCGCTTCTGGAACCAGCAGGGTTCCGCGCCGATGACGCTGCGCACCCACGAGGAACTGCTGCGGTTCTTCGACGGGATGGGACTCCTGGAGCCGGGGGTGGTGACCTGCTCCCGGTGGCGGCCCGACGTCATGGAGATCGGCGAGACCGTCGACGTAACGCACTTCGGCGGTGTCGCCCGCAAGACCTGATGCACGACGAGCAAACTCGGTACATGTCCCCAGAGAGCTGGGGTACCGCACGACGATTGGTCGAAACCCGGGGCCTCTGAGGGGTACCGCGAGAAATATTCTTGTCCCATTTGCAGAGAGATGCCACCATAGCGGCTTACGCGAGCTTTCGCGGTGGCAAACAGTTTCCATTGATCATCGGTGATTTGATCATGATGACGACCTGGGAATTTGTGAAAAAGTTTCCATGATCATGATCGGTGCAGGTCACGTGGCATGTCGTTTCGCACAGGCCCTAATGTCAACGCATTGCCATTGGCGAAACGGAATGTCGGTGAGAGGTGCTACGGTGCGGATGCGCACGGAAATCGGGCGCCGGGATATTCCCTAGGCCAATAGGGAGCCCCGTCGTACGATGGAAGGGTGAAGATCACGATGAGCGTGACTCTCGCTCCAGAACTGACGGAGGCCATCAAGGAGCCGGCCGACCGGCAGGGCCTGCCGCTCGACGACTGGATCGTCGCCGCGGCGGAGCCCAAGTTCCGCGCGGACGACGAGGCGGCGATCTTCGAGGAGGCGGAGCGCA
>JAWWPV010000801.1:0-6693 GCA_033854775.1 Trebonia sp. | reverse complement strand
GCCAGTGCCGAGGAGCTGGCCAGGGTCGCGGAGAACTGGCGCCCCTTCCGCACCTGGGCCGCGGTGCTGATCCGCGTCGCGGGTGACCGTGCGGGCCTCGCGGGCCGCGCGACCGCCGCCTAGCGAGTGCGGGAAGACAGCTCGTCAGGGCTTGCGCGCGACCACGCCGTGGATGGGGACCGGCTGCACGGGGGTGGTTCCGGAGGCGGCCTGGGCGCCGGAATCGGCCTGGGTGCCGGAATCGTCTTGCCCGGCGGTGGCCGCGAGGTCAGGGCGCCACTCGGCCACGGGGACCACACCAGGCGGGACTAGCTCAAGGCCGGAGACGAGCGAGAGGACGTCGGTGCGGGAGCGCAGCGTGAGCGGCGTCGGCGTGGTCTTGTTCCAGTGCCTCGCTGCGGCCGGCATCGCGGGGTCCATGTCGTTCGCCAGGTGGTAGATCACGGCGTAGCTGCCGGACGGCACCGCGGCCATCAGCGCCGACACGGCCCTGGCGGCGGCGATCGTGGTGGGCACGTGCGCCAGGGTGGAGAGCAGCAGGACCGCGACGGGACGGCTCAGGTCCAGGGTCGGGAGGGCACCGACGATCGCGTCAACGTCGGCGATGTCACCGTCGACGCAGCTGACCGAGCCGCTGCTGGCTGGCCTGATCAGTGCCTGGGCGTGCAACCGCACCATCGGGTCGCTCTCGGTGTAGACGATCCGGGACTCCGGGTCGATGGACTGCGCGAGCTCGTGGGTGGCACCGGGCGGGACGAGGCCGGTGCCGATGTCGAGGAGCTGATTGATGCCCGCCTCCGCGACGAGGTACCTGATCACCCGGTGGCGGAAGGCGCGCGCCTCGGCGGGGATCCGCTCAACCGCCGGGACGGAGGCGGCGACGGCGCGTACGGCCTTCCTGTCGGCCGCGAAGTTGTCCCTCCCGCCGTACAGGAAGTCGGCGGCCCGGGCGGCGTTCGGGACGGTGACGTCGATCAAGCTCGGCTTGGCGCGGCGCGGCGCCTCATGATCACCCTCGTCACTCATCCGCAGGTCCCCTGGTCGCGGTCGCTTTTCACCCTCTAGGACCTACATTATCGGTCAGGGTTTCCTTGCGACCGCACCGAGGAGCGGCATTCCGTCTGGGTACTCGGTATCCCCGGGCGCCGGGCGCCAGCGGTGCACCTCGACGACGCCCGGGTCAACGAGGTCAAGGCCGGTGAACCAGCGGACGACCTGGTCGCGGTCGCGCAGGATAACGGGGATCGGCGCCAGCTGGTTCCACCGGCGCGCGGCCACGGTCAGCCGCTTGTCCCGCGACGGCTGCATGACGGCCAGGTAGCTGCCGGCGGGCACCGCCGCGACCAGCCGGGCCAGCACGTCGGCCGCGTCCTCGAGGAAGTTCAGGATGTCGATCATGATGACGCCGACGGGCCGGCCGGGCTCGAGGGTCTTGCGCGCGCCGGCGATGATGGCCCCGGTGTCCCTAGCGTCCGCGTCGAGGTAGCTGGTCGCGCCCTCGTCCGAGGAGCGGAGCCCGGCGCGCGCGTGCGCGAGCACGACAGGGTCGTTGTCGACGTAGACGATGCGGCAGGACGGGTCCACCGCCTGGGCCACCTCGTGCGTGTTGCCCGCGGTCGGCATGCCGGTGCCGATGTCGAGGAACTGCCTGATCCCGGCCTCGGCCGTCAGGTAGGTGACCGCCCGGCGGAGAAACGCCCGCGACGCGGGCGCCACCTGCTCCATCACGGGGGCGGCGGCGATCAGCTGCCTGGCCGCCTGCCGGTCGGCCTCGAAGTTATCGCGGCCGCCGACGAGGTAGTTCCAGACTCGCGCTACGTTCGGCACCGAGGAGTCAACCCGGGCGGCCCTGATCGTGCGGGACGCCGCCTTGAGCCATTCCTCAGGCACCGCGGGTCAACCCCCTGCCGGCTTCCGGAACGCGACCATGTTCTCGCGTCGTGAGAACGCGTACGGTGTTGCTGTCACGGCCGTGAGGCGACCCGGAACCTGTCACCTCAGTATTCTAGGTATTTTCACCTAGGCACGTTCGCATCATTGCATGATCGCACGGCCCGCCGCCATCGATTGCGAGTTACTCTGCGATCCTTCAGGGTGAGCTCAGGGGTTTCACCGGCCCCGAAGAAAGGACAGCCCGCGCCCGGCGAGGATGATCCTCGGGCCGGGCGCGGGCCGTCGCGGTGCCGGGTTGGGGGGGTGCCCGGCAATGACACCGCTACCCGCGGAACGGGACTCCATTCACCTTGGCCGCGATTCCTGTCCGGTCCAGGTAGGGCGTGATGCCGCCCAGGTGGAACGGCCACCCGGCACCGAGGATCATGCACAAGTCGATGTCCTCGGGGGCCGCGACCACGCCCTCGTCGAGCATGATCCCGATCTCCTGGGCCAGGCCCTCAAGGGCACGCTCGAGCACCTCGGGCCCCGTGGACGGGGCGGAGCCGCCGCTGAGGAGCTCGATGACCTCAGGGTCGACCGAGAAGTCCGGCAGGTACACCGAGGACTTGCCCGACTCCGCCAGGGCCCGCAGCTTCGGCGAGACGGCGAACCGGTCGCCGAGCGCCTCGTGCAGGGTCTCCGCCACATGCAGCGCGATCCTCGGCCCGACGAGCTGGAGCAGCAGGAACGGCGTCATCGGCAGGCCGAGGGGGTCGGCGGCGTGCTCGGCGACCTCGAACGGGGTGCCCTCGTCGACGGTGCGGGTGATCTCGCCGAGGAAGCGGGTGAGCAGCCGGTTGACCACGAACGCGGGACGGTCCGCGACGATCACGCAGTTCTTCTTGAGCTGCCGGCCGACGGCGAGCGCGGTCGCGACCGCGGCGTCATCGGTCGACGAGCCACGGACCACCTCGACGAGCGGCAGCACCGCGACCGGGTTGAAGAAGTGGAAGCCCACGACCCGCTCCGGATGCGCAAGGCCGGACGCCATCGCGGTGACCGACAGCGAGGAGGTGTTGGTCGCGAGCACGCACGTCTCCGGGACGACGGCCTCGACCTCGGCGAACACCTGCCGCTTGACCGCGAGCTCCTCGAAGACCGCCTCGATGACGAAGTCGGCGTCGGCGAATCCGTCCTTGGTCACCGACCCGGTGATCAGCGCCTTCTGCCGGTTGGCCGCGTCGGGCGAGATCCGGCCGCGGGACAGCTGCTTCTCGATCTCGGCGTGCACGTAGCCGACGCCTGAGTCGACCCGCGCCTGGTCGAGGTCGGTCATCACGACGGGAACCTGGAGCCGCCGGACGAACAGCAGCGCGATCTGCGCCGCCATCAGGCCCGCGCCGACGACGCCGACCAAGGCGGGCGGGCGGGCGAGCGCGCGGTCCGGGGCGCCGGCGGGCTTGCGCGCCCGCTTCTGCACGAGGTCAAACGCGTACAGGCCGTCGCGCAGCTCGTCGGAGAGCAGCAGGTCGGCCAGGGCGTCGTCCTCGGCGGCGAACCCCTCGTCACGGGAGGCGGTGCGCGCCGCCGCGACCAGGTCCAGGGCACGGTACGGTGCGGGGGCGGCGCCGTGCAGCTTGCCGTCAAGAAGGAGCCGGGCGGCCGAGACCGCCGTGTCCCACTCCCCCGCGGTGCCCAGTTCCGGAATTTCATACTTTGCCGCGGGCAGCGCGGGCGGCAGTCCGAGGGCTGCCGCGGGCGACCCGGCGTACCGGGTCACTGTTTCCGTGCCGCTGAGGATTTTCGCCGCCCAGCGCAGCGACTCCTCGAGGAAGTCGGCGGGCTCGAACATGGCGTCGGCGATGCCAAGCTCGAACGCCTCAGGGCCGCGGAGCATCTTGTTCTGCGCGAGCGGGTTCTCGATGATCAGCTTGAGCGCCCGGGCGGGCCCGATCAGCCGGGGCAGCAGGTAGGCGCCGCCCCAGCCGGGCACCAGGCCGAGGAAGCACTCGGGGAACGCGACCATCGGGACGCCCGCGGAGATCGTCCGGTAGGTGCAGTGCAGCGCCACCTCAAGGCCGCCGCCGAGTGCGACGCCGTTGACGAAGGCGAACGACGGCACGGGCAGCTCGCCGAGCCGCCGGAAGACCGCGTGACCGAGCGAGGCGATGCCGAGCGCCCGTTCCCGTGCGTCGGCCGGGTCAAGGCCCGCGCCGGTGACGGCCGCGGCCGCGGCGTCGAGGTCCGCGCCGGCGCCGAGGATGAACGGCTTGCCCGTCACGCCGGCCGCCGCGATCTCGCCTGCCGCCGCCCGCGTCTCGACCGCGTCAAGCGCGGCGTTCAGCGACAGCAGCCCCTGCGGGCCGAAGGTGTTCGGCTTGGTGTGGTCCTGCCCGTTGTCCAGCGTGATCAGCGCGAGCACGCCGGCACCCCCCTCAGAAACACTGCCGAGGTCGACGTCGCGGATGATCGCCCGGGTGACCACCTCCGACGGGAAGTCGTCGGCGGCGGGGATGACGCCCCGTACGTTGGCGATGGTCATGGCCTTAGATCCTCTCCCAAAGCACCGTGCCGCCCATGCCCATGCCGACGCACATGGTGGTGAGCCCGTAGCGGACCTCGGGGTGCTCCGCGAACTGCGCGGCGAGCTGGATCATCAGCCGGACCCCGGAGGAGGCGAGGGGGTGGCCGATGGCGATCGCGCCGCCCCACGGGTTCACCCGGGGGTAGTCGTCGGCGATCTTGAAGTGGTCGCGGAACGCGAGCACCTGGACCGCGAACGCCTCGTTGATCTCGATGAGGCCGATATCGTCCATCGAGAGCCCCTGCCTGGCGAGGAGCTTCTCGGTGGCGGGCACCGGGCCGATGCCCATGACCTCCGGCTCGACGCCCGCGAACTGGAAGTCCACCAGCCGCATCTTGGCCCGCAGGCCAAGCTCGCTTGCGACCTCCTCGGCGGCGATGAGGCAGCCGGTGGCGCCGTCGTTGATGCCGGAGGAGTTGCCGGCGGTGACCCGGCCGTGCGGGCGGAACGGGGTCTTCAGCGAGGCCAGCCCCTCCAGGGTCGTGTCCGGCCGGGGCGGCTCGTCCGCGGTGGCCCAGCCCCAGCCGAGCTCGGCGGTGCGGATCGCCATCGGGACCAGGTCCGGCTGGATCTTCCCCGCCGCGTAGGCGGCGGCGACCTTCCGCTGGCTGCCGAGGGCGTAGGCGTCGGCCCGCTCCTTGGTGATTTCGGGGAACCGGTCGTGCAGGTTCTCCGCGGTCATCCCCATGAAGAGCGCCGACTCGTCGACGAGCTTCTCGGACAGGAAGCGCGGGTTGGGGTCGACCTGCTCCCCCATCGGGTGACGGCCCATGTGCTCCACCCCGCCGGCCACCGCGATGTCGGCGGCGCCGAGCGCGACCTCGCCTGCCGTCGTGGTGACCGCGGTCATCGCGCCCGCGCACATCCGGTCGATCGCGTAGCCGGGCACGGTCACCGGCAGCCCCGCGAGGATCGCCGCGGACCGGCCGATCGTCAGGCCCTGGTCGCCGATCTGCGTCGTGGCGGCGATGGCGACCTCGCCGACCCGCTCGGGCGGCAGCGCCGGGTTGCGCCGCAGCAGCTCCCTGATGACCCGCACCGCCAGGTCATCGGCGCGGGTCTCCGCGTAGATGCCCTTGGGTCCCGACTTGCCGAACGGCGTCCGCACGCCGTCGACGAACACCACGTCACGCGCCCTCATGGGCTACTCCTTAAGATGTGCGCCCTGCCCGCAGGACCGCTGCCGGAAGTGACGCTACTCGCCAGTAACCTGCTGCCGTAAGCAATGCTACTCGCCAGTAACCTTAAGGATGAACGACCCTTGCGAAGGAATTCTTCCAACTGGCCGAGCGGCCAGGCGTTGATCACATCGGCGGAGGTCAGCCCGCCGAACCGGGCGGCGGCGACTCCGTAGCGCATGTTGGTCAGGTCCACCAGTGAGTGCGCGTCGGTGTCGATGGCAAACCTGACGCCCGCTTCCCGTGCGGCCGCGATGTGCTGCGGCGGCAGGTCCATCCGGTCCGGCGAGGCGTTGACCTCAAGCGCCGTCCCGGTGCGGGCGCAGGCCGCGTACAGCGCGTCCAGGTCGACCTCGACCGGCGGGCGCCGGCCAATCTTGCGGGTCAGCGGATGGCCGATGATGTTCACGCGCGGGTTCTCCGCGGCGGTGATGAACCGTTTCGTCATCGTCGCCCGGTCCTGCTCGAAGCTCGAGTGGACCGAGGCGACGCAGATGTCGAACCCGCTCAGGAAGTCCTCGTCCCAGTCCACGCTGCCGTCGGCCGCGATGTTGAGCTCCGTGCCGTGCAGCAGGACCATGCCGGTCGTGTCCGCCAGCGCGCGCAGCTCGGCCCGCTGGGCGAGCATCTTCTCGTCGGTCATCCGCTGCATGACGAGGTTCGGCGCGTGGTCGGTGACCGCGTAGTACTCGTACCCGCGCCCCTCGGCGGCCGCGACCATTCCCGGCAGGGAGACGATGCCGTCGGTGAGGTCGGTGTGCGTGTGCAGGTCCCCGCGCATGTCCGCGACACCAATAAGATCCTTCTCCCGAACAGGCGCGGCCTCCTGCCCTCCCCTCTCCTTCTCCGCCTGGGCCGAGCCGGCGCCCAGGTCGCGCGCGACGTTGGCGGCGAGCACCGCGTAGATGTCGTCCTCGGTGGCGCCGGCCGGCAGCGAGCGCAAGGCGTCGCGCAGCGCGGCGTCGCTCACCGCCACGCCGATGCCGCGCAGGATGCGTTCCTCGCTCTTGGGACCGAACCCGGCGACGCCGCGCAGCCTGCCGTTCCGCACCGCCT